>NZ_NCJX01000084.1:0-20367 GCF_002282635.1 Acidiphilium sp. 34-64-41
GTAGCCGTTGTCGGCCACGGAGCGTTGCAGGGCGCGGAAGATCAACGCGAAGCGCTCGGACGGGTCGGCGGGCATGAAAGGCGCGTTCGAGATCATGGGTATGGGTAAACCATGATTGGTGGGGGGTGAGAAAGGGATTTGTTAGGGGTTGCGTTAGAATTTAGGTTGTTCCGTGTGGCGGGGCTGGATTGCCGCGCTGCGCTCGTAATGACGTGGTGGGGTTGGGGGCTTGGGTGATGGGTACCGGGGATATCCGGTACCCGCGTGCGGGGCACGGGCGTTTTCAAAGGCACGGACCCAAATGACCAAAGTTTTTTTTGCTTCTTTTTTGTTCACAAAAAAGAAGGCTCTTTGCCTTTCTCTTACGTCGGCAAATACACGCTGGCGATGAGGCCTTTGCCGCCGGAGCGGTTGGCGAGGGTGATGTCGCCGCCGTGGGCGCGGATGGCGTTGCGGGCGATGGCGAGGCCGAGGCCGGTGCCGCCGGTTTCGCGGTTGCGGCTGTTTTCGACGCGGCGGAAGGGTTCGAACACGCGTTCGAGTTCGCCGGGGGGGATGCCGGGGCCGTCGTCTTCGATGTCGATGCGCAGGGTGTGGCGATCGGCGTCGCGCAGGGTGACGCGGGCACTTTCGCCGTATTTGACGGCGTTGCCGATGAGGTTGGCGAAGGCGCGTTTCAGGGCGAGGGGGCGGGCGCGCAGGATGCTGTGGGGTGGGCCGGCGTAGCGCAGGGCTTCGCTGCATTCGGGGGCGATATCGGCGGTTTCGTCGATCACGGTGCGCAGGAGGATGGCGAGGTCGACCGGGACGCTGGCTTCGGTTTGGGCGACGTCGCGCCCGAAGGCGAGGGTGGAGGCGAGCATGGCTTCGAGTTCATCGAGGTCGCCGAGGAATTTTTCGCGTTGGGCGTCGTCCTCGAGGAATTCGGTGCGGAGTTTGAGGCGGGTGATCGGGGTGCGGAGGTCGTGGCCGATGGCGCTGAGGAGGAAGGTGCGGTCTTCGACGAAGCGGCGGACGCGCGAGGCCATGGTGTTGAAGGCGATGGCGGCGGTGGCGATTTCGGTGGGGCCGCTTTCGGGAAGGGCGGGGGCGTGCTGGATGTCGCGGCCGAGTTGTTCGGCGGCATCGGCGAGGGTGCGGACCGGGGCGGTGAGGCGGAACACGGCCCAGAAGATCATGATGGCGCCGAGGCCGAACATGACGAGGAAGGCGGTGGCGAAGCCGGGGGTTTCCCAGGGCGGGGTGGGGTGGAACGGGCTTTCGATGGTCAGCCAGCCGCCATCGGGCAGGCGGAAGCTGAGGACGGAGCGGGGTGGCGCGACCGAGCCGCGCATGACGACGTTGCGGGGGCGGTATTCGGGCGGGATGGGGAAGGCGAGGATGGAGCCGCGGATGATCTGGCGCGAGGGAAGCGGCAAGGGGAAGGTGCCGGAGAAGGGGGGGATGGGGTCGAGGGTGATCTTGTCGCCTTTGAGCCCGGTTTCGGCGGCGACGATGGCAGGTCGGCGGTCGGGCGGGGCCATGGCGATGCGGCGGTAGAAAATGGCGTCGCGGGTGGCGATTTCACGTTCGGCGATGATGTTGTTCAGCCCGATCTGGTTGATCGTGTGGATGCCGAGGCCGATGGCCTGCACCACGGCGAAGCCGGCGAGGAGGGTGAGGGCGGTGCGCCAGGCGAGGCTGGCGGGCCAAAGCCGGAGGCGATTCTTATACATGCGAGAGCCGAAGGCGATTCTTATACATGCGAGGGGCGGAGGCGGTTTTTATACATTAGAGAAGTGTTGGTCAGACGCGGTCGACGGTGGCGGCGAGGACGTAGCCGCCGCCGCGCACGGTTTTGATGAGCTGGGCGTTGCGGCCGTCGTCTTCCAGTTTGCGGCGCAGGCGGGAGATGGCGACATCGATCGCGCGGTCGAACGGGCCGGCCTGGCGGCCGCGCAGCAGATCGAGCAGCATGTCGCGGGTGAGCACGCGGTTGGGGCGGTCGAGCAGGGCGAGCAGCAGGTCGTATTCGCCGCCGGTGAGGGCGACATCGGTGCCCTGGGGATCGACCAGGCGGCGGCGGGCGGTTTCCAGCGACCAGCCGGCGAATTGGTAGAGGCGGGCGGGGGCTTCGCGGCTGCGGTCTTCGCCTTCACCGACGCGGCGGAGCACGGCGCGGATGCGGGCGACCAGTTCGCGCGGGTTGAAGGGTTTGGTGACGTAATCATCGGCGCCGAGTTCGAGGCCGATGATGCGGTCCGGCTCCTCGCTCATGGCGGTGAGCATGATGATCGGCACCTGGGTTTCGGTGCGCAGCCAGCGGGCGAGATCGAGCCCGGATTCGCCGGGCAGCATGAGATCGAGCACGACGAGTTGGTAATGGCCGTTGAGGAAGGCGCGGCGGGCTTCACGGCCATCGCGCGCGGCGGTGACACGGAAGCGCTGGCGCTCGAGGAAGCGGGCCAGGAGATCGCGGATTTCCCGGTCATCGTCGACGACCAGGATGTGCGGCATGGTTTCCATGGCTGTTACAATAGCGCGGTGTTGCGGGTTGGGGCAGGGCGGATATCGTGTCGTTTTGTTTCGGGGGCGCAGAGGTGAAGAAGACTTCTTTTTTGTAAAAAAGAAGCAAAAAACTTTTTTTGATCTGGGGCATGGGCGGTTTCGCTGGCACGGGCTCAGGCGAAGAAGAGTTTTTTTGCTTCTTTTTTTGCAAAAAAAGAAGTGCTGCCTTGCCCCGCCTGAATTGTCACTTGCATTTCTGATCGGTTTGGGTCTAACGCATTTTCACGCAGCAACGCACGTGCCTCTGCCTCCGGTTCGGGGGTTACGCAACGACGTCAAGCGTTCTGGCATCCGTCTGGTCGCTGGTTCGTTCGACCGTTTCGCAACCCGCTTTGCGCCTGATCGCAAAGCCTCTGACCTGGGAAGGGAGTGGGTTCATGACCCCTAAACTCGCCCGTTTTATCGATTCCGGTGTGGTTGCCACGCCGGCGATACTCGTTGATCTCGATCGTGTGGCTGCGAATTTCGCGGCGCTGCGCGCGGCGTTGCCGGATGCCGCGATTTATTACGCGGTGAAGGCCAATCCGGCGGCGCCGGTGCTGGATCGGCTGGTCGGGCTCGGCTCGCGGTTCGATGCGGCGAGTATCGAGGAGATTCGCGCGTGTCTGGCGGCGGGGGCGGCGCCTTCGGCGCTGAGTTTTGGCAATACCGTCAAGAAGCGGAGCGCGATTGCCGAGGCGTTCGCGCGCGGGGTGGATTTGTTCGCGTTCGATTCCGATGAGGAATTGGCGAAGATCGCCGCGGCGGCGCCGGGGGCGAAAGTGTATTGCCGGTTGGCGGTGAGCCAGGACGGGGCGGATTGGCCGCTGTCGCGCAAGTTCGGCACGACCGGCGCGCATGCGCGGGATTTGCTGCTGGCGGCGCGGGATTTGGGGTTGGTTGCGCATGGCGTGTCGTTTCATGTCGGCAGCCAGCAGACCGGGGTGGGGGCGTATCAGACCGCGATCGGCCAGGCGGCGATGGTGTTTTCGGATTTGCGGGCGCGCGGCATCGATCTGCGGTTGCTTAATCTGGGCGGCGGGTTTCCGACCCGGTATCGTGAGGATATTCCGTCGATCGCGGCGTTTGGCGATGCCATCATGGCCTCGGTGCGGGCGGCGTTCGGCAATGATCTGCCGGATTTGCTGATCGAGCCGGGGCGGGCGGTGGTGGGCGATGCGGGGGTGGCCGTTTCCGAGGTGGTGTTGGCGTGCAACCGGCGCGAGGATGATGATCGGCGCTGGGTGTATTTGGATATCGGGCGGTTCGGGGGGTTGGCCGAGACCGAGGGCGAGGCGATCCGCTACGCGATCAGCGCGCCGGGCGTCGGCGGTGACGAGGCGCCCGCGGTGCTGGCCGGGCCTTCGTGCGATGGCGTGGATGTGATGTATCGCGAGACGCCGTATCGGTTGCCGGCCGCGTTGAAATCGGGCGATCGCGTGTTGATCCACGATACCGGCGCCTATGTGACAAGTTATGCGAGCCAGGGGTTCAACGGTTTCCTTCCGCCGCAGGAGCACTATCTGTAGCGGGGATGCGCTGTCCTGGTTGGGCGGCGCGCTGTTTTAACCTGTGCTCTGGGAGCTTGCATGACCGACAAGATTACGACGACCACCGGCAGTATCGAGATCAAGGCGGCCGATGGCGCCGGCAGTTTCAAGGCGTATACCGTGACACCCTCGACCAAGCCGACCGGCGCGGTCGTGGTGATCCAGGAGATTTTCGGGGTGAACGACGCGCTGCGCGCGACCTGCCACGAGATTGCCGAAATGGGCTATATCGCGGTCGCGCCCGATCTGTTCTGGCGCCAGGAGCCGGGCGTGGATATCACGGATAAATCCGAGGCGGAGTGGAAGCAGGCGTTCGCGCTGATGAACGGCTTCGATCAGGACAAGGGTATCGAGGATCTGAAGACGACGCTCGATGTCGCGCGGCATCTGCCGGGGTGCAACGGCAAGGTTGGGACCGTGGGGTTCTGCCTCGGCGGGCGGCTGGCGGTGATGATGGCGACGCGGTCGGACGCGGATGTCAATATTTCGTATTACGGCGTGATGCTCGATAAATTGGTGCCGGAATTCGGCAACATCAAGCATAAGTTGCTGGTGCATATCGCCGAGCAGGACGAGTTTGCCAATGCCGAAGTGCGCGCAGCGGTGCTGGCGGGGGCCGAGGGCAAGCCTGCGATCGAGACGCATGTGTATCCGGCGGTGCAGCACGCCTTCGCGCGGGTGAACGGCGTGCATTACGATCGGCGCGCCGCCACCATCGCCAACGGGCGGACGGCCGAGGCGCTGGTCGCCGCATTGGGCTGAGATGATCGGCCGCCGCGCGCTGCTCGCCGGGGTGGTGATGGCCCCGGCGGTGGGGCGCGCGGCGGGTGGGGTTTCGTTTGCGGATGGGCTGGTGGGCGGGATGCGCCGCCAGCTCGATGCGCTGCCGCCGGGGCCGGCGCTGCTGGCGAGCTATCCGGATCGGGTGGCGAATGCGGCGTTCGCGCGGTTTGCGCCGGCGAACGATCCGGCGGCCTATACTTATGACAATGCCTTGGCCGGGCTGGCGCTGCTGGCGGGCGGCCATGCGCTGCATGCGGCGCGGATTGCCGATGCGCTGGAACTCGCGCAGGCGCATGATCCGAATTACACCGATGGGCGGTTGCGGAATGCGTATCGGGCCGGGCCGGTTGCGATTCCGGTGGCCTTGCCGGGCTGGTGGGATGGGGCGGCGAATCATTGGGCGGAGGACCCGTATCAGGTCGGCAGCGAGACCGGGCCGATCGCGTGGGCGATTTTGCTGTGGACGGCGCTGCGCGATGCCGGGGTCAACAGCGATCGCTACGATGACGCGGCGGGCAAGGCGGCGGATTGGATCGTGGTGAATTGCCGTGGCGCGCACGGGTTCACCGGCGGGGTGTTCGGGTTTCCGCCGCAGCAGGACCGGCTGACCTGGGTCAGCACCGAGCAGAACACCGATTGCGCGGTGGCGTTCGGGCGGTTGGGCCGGCGGGCGGCGGCGGCGCATGCGGCGGCGTTCGTGCGCGGCATGCGCGATCCGGCACGCGGGTTGTTCGGGGCGGGGCTGACGCCGGCGGGGGCGCGCAATGGGCTGATCGCGGCGGATGCCAATCTGTGGCCGTATCTGGCGGGGCTGGGTGATGCCGCCGTGATCGCGCCGGTTCTTGCAACCCTGGGTTGGCCGCGGGATCGGCCGGCGGGGATCGGGTTCAGTGCGGCGAGTGAGGGCATCTGGACCGAGGGGACCGCGTTTGCCGCACTCGCGCTGCACCGTGCCGGCGATGCGGCGCGGGCGGGGCGGTTTTTTGCAACCGTGCGCGGCGAGGCGGCGCCGGATGGGGCGCTGTTCACCACGCCCGCCAAGCAATTGGCGACCGGGCTGCGGGTGGGGCCGGGGCCGGATGCGGAGATTTTCAACTATTATCGGGTGCCCGCGCTGGCGCCCGCGGCGTGGGCGGCGCTGGCGATGCTGGGGGTCAATCCGCTGGGGCGCTGAGCGGCAGGTCGGCACTTGTGCGATGCGACATTGTGCTTGCGCGACTGCGGGATATGTTGTTTGTTGCGTCTATATTTAGATCAGGTACGTTCATTTGTCTCAATCGGCGGCAGAATTATTGTATTCAGGGAATGCCCTGCGGCCCGCCTGGGCGGTCTTTGATCCGGGCTGGTATCTTGCGGTCCATGCCGAGGCGCGGATCGCCTGCGGTAACGATGCCAACGTAGCACTCGACTATTATCTGCGAACCGGCTGCCGGCTGGCGCATAGTCCGAGCCCGTTGTTCGACGAGCGGTTCTATCTCGACCAGAATCTGGACATCGCTGCGCTGGTGCGCGCGGGGCAGTATCGCTCGGGGTTCGACCATTTCTGCCTGCACGGGCATCGCGGTCTGTCACCGCACTGGCTGTTCGACGATGCGTTGTACGGCCACCTTTACATCGACATGACGCTGCAGAATCTCGATGACCACGGCTGCTTCGGCCGCTACGACCACTGGTTGAAATCAGGGCAGCGCGAGACGCGGATCGGTCATTTCATGTTCGACCCGAACTATTATCGGGCGCGGGTGATCGAGGCCGGCGTGGCGCTCGACGAGCTCGAACGGTTCGGGCCGTTCGTGCATTACCTCTACAGCCTGTATCGCGCGACGCCGGAGCTGGCCTGCTCGCCGTATTTCGCGCCGGATTGGTATCGGGCCGCCCATGAATCGGCCCGCAGCGCGATCGAGGCGGGGCGCGTGCTCAACGCGCTGCACCATTATCAGTTGATCGGCGAATGCGAAGGGTTCGATCCGGTGCCGGATTATTCCGAATCCTATTATCGTGAAGCCTACCCCGATATCGGTGCGGCGATCGAGGCGGGGCATTTCGTCAGCGGCTATCGGCATTTCGTGCAGCACGGCGCCTTCGAGCTGCGCCGGCCGCGCGGCGATATCGACCTGCTCTATTACCGCGACATGAACCCGCGCGTGCGTGATGATCTGAACAGCGGGCGGGTGCGCGATGCCTTCGCGCATCTGCGGATGATCGGGCATGCCAAAAAACTGCCGTTCTGCCCGCCCGAGCGCGTGCCCGATCTGTCCGAGCCGGCGGCCAAGCAATTGTTCGAGGTCAAGGCGCGCAATCAGATTGCGCTGTTCGCCCGCCACCGGCTGGATTTCACGCCGCATGGCGACCCGGTGCTTGCCGTGGTGATGGTGCTGTTCAATAAATTCGAGCTGACGATGCTGGCCCTGGCATCGCTGCGCCAGAATTTCGCCGGGCCGATGCAGCTCATTATTGTCGATAACGCCTCGGCCGACGACACGCGGCGGCTGGAAACCTATGTGCGCGGGGCGACGATTATTCACAGCGCCGAGAATCTGGGGTTTCTGCGCGGGTGCAACCTCGCCCTCGAACAGGTGAGCGCGCCGGCGCTGCTGTATTTGAACAACGACATCGAGCTTGGGTTCGGTGCGGTGGCGGCGGCGATTGCGCGGCTCGGCAGTGAGGCGTCGATCGGCGCGGTCGGCGGCAAGATCGTGCGGACCCACGGGCGGTTGCAGGAGGCCGGCTCGATCATCTGGGCGGATGGCAGCACGGTGGGGTATCTGCGCGATGCCTCGCCGCTGGCGCCCGAGGCGAATTTCGTGCGCGATGTCGATTATTGTTCGGGCGTGTTCCTGCTGTGCCGCACCGATCTGGTCAAGCGGCTCGGCGGGTTCGATGAGGCGTTCCAGCCGGCCTATTACGAAGAGGTCGATTTGTGCGTGCGGATGATCGAGGCGGGGTTTCGCATCGTCTATGATCCGGATGTTCTGGTGCATCATCTGGAGTTCGGCAGTGCTGCCAACACCGAGGCGTCGATGGCGCTGATGCGGCGCGGGCGGCGGATTTTCAAGCGCAAACACGCGGCGTTTCTTAAGACCAAATTTGACTGCGCGGTGGAAAACATCATCAAGGCGCGCGCGCTCGATGGCGCCGGCAAGCGCATTCTCTACCTCGAGGACACGGTGCCGGTGCGCCGGCTCGGCTCGGGCTTCGTACGCGCGAACGATGCGGTGCGCGCGATCGCTGCTGCCGGTTGGCGGGTTTCGGTGCTGCCGATCAACGGCGCGCGGCACGACATCATGAGCCTGTTCGGCGATCTGCCGGATCGGGTCGAAGTGCTGCATGACCGCACGATTTTGTCGCTGCCGCACCTCCTTGCCGAGCGGGGCGATTTTTTTGACGCCATCTGGGTGTCGCGCACGCATAATCTCGATCGCACGCTCTCGATTTTCACCGAGGCCGGGATCGATCCGCGGCGGATTCCGTTCGTGCTGGATACCGAGGCGATCGAGGCGGCGCGCGATGCGGGGGCGGCGGCGCTCGATCCGGCCCGCGCAGATTTCGACATCGATGCGGCCCTCGCCCATGAATTTCGCAACGCGCGGCTGTGCCGGCACGTGACGGCGGTGAACCAGGCGGAGGTCGATTTGCTGCGCGGCTTCGGGCTCGATCAGGTTTCGGTGCTCGGGACGATCCGCGACCTCGACCCGACGCCGCGCGGGTTCGCGGCGCGCGAAGGCCTGCTGTTCATTGCCAGTATCCATCGGACCGACAGCCCGAATTACGACAGTCTGCGCTGGTATCGCGACGAGATACTGCCGGTGCTGACCGAATTGATGGGTACACCGCCGGTGCTGACGTTCATTGGCTATACCGCGCCCGATATCGATCTGAACGAGTTCGCCGGGCATCCGTATATCGATGTGCGGGGCAGTGTGGATGATATCCGCCCGGCCTATAACAGCCACCGGTTGTTCATAGCACCCACCCGCTACGCCGCCGGCACGCCCTACAAGGTTTACGAAACCGCCTCGTTCGGGTTGCCGTGCGTCGCGACAGATCTGCTGGTGCGCCAGCTCGGCTGGGATGCCGGTGTCGAGCTCGCCGGCGCGGCGGTCGCGGATGCGCGGGGCTTCGCGGCGGCAATCGCGCGTCTGTATGGCGATGAAGACGCCTGGCGCGCGATGCGCGAAGCGGCGCTGCAACGGCTGGAACGCGAGAACGGGCGCGGTCAGTTCGAGACGGTGGTGCAGGAGATACTCGATGACGCCGCACGGCCGATGGCGAAGCGACGGGCGCGGTTGCGGGCGGTGGGGTAGGGGCTGGGGTTAGAGAAGGCTTCTTTTTTGTAAAAAAGAAGCAAAAAACTTTTATTTGTCTCGGTCTTGGTGGTTTCGCGTTCGTTGGCATCACTTCCTTCGGAACTGTGTTGCTTTGACGATCGAGCGCCGATAGTATTGTCAAAGTCTCCACGGAGACGTGTTAAAATAAAGAAAAATCTAAAAACGACAATATTATGGGGTCGGATATGAAATCAAGATTGTTCCTGGGGCGATGCCTGTCGGTTGCGCTGATCGCTGCGTGCAGTATCGGCTCGGCTTCGGCGGCGGCGTATAGTGGTTTGTACGTGTTTGGCGACAGCCTGTCTGACGTTGGCAATGTTTCGCTTGCGACCGGTGGTGCGGAACCGGTTTCGCCACCCTATTCGAACGGGCGGTTTAGCAACGGCAATGTGTGGGTGCAGGACGTCGCGGCGTCGCTCGGGCTCGGGCCGGTGACGGCGAGCCTGGCCGGGGGGAATGATTTCGCGGTGGGCGGCGCCGAAACCGGTGCGACGCCCGCCAACCCTTACACCAGTTCCAATCCTTTCCAGCAGGCAAGCGACCTGACGGCGCAGCTTGCCGCGTATAATCAGCGCGGATTAGCGGCGCAGCCGAACGCGCTTTACACGCTGTGGATCGGCTCGAACGATATCGATTCATTAGTGGTTGCCCTGGCCACGGTGCCTTTGACCCAGCAATCGGCCTATATCGCGAATGATTTCGCGGCGATCCTGGGGAACATCACCAAAGTTGTCACCGGTCTTGCACAGGACGGGATGAAGAATCTCCTGGCGTTGAACGTGCCCGATCTGGGCAAAACACCCCGTGCGACTTCGAATGGTGTGTCCGCTGCCGCTTCGGCGTTATCGGCGGCGCTTGACCAGAGTTTGGCGCTGACGCTCGGCCAGCTTTCGATCAGCGAGGGTTTCAAACTCAATCTCGTGGATACTTACGGCGCGATCGACGCGATCACGAACGCTCCAGCCGCCTATGGCCTTACCAACGTAACGAGCCCCTGTTGGACGGGCACATTTACCGATCCTGCGTCGGGCACGGTCTGCGCCAATCCCAATCAATATCTGTTCTGGGATACGCTGCACCCGACTGCGGTGGGGCATCAATTGGTGGCCGATGCGGTGCTGACCCAGGTGCCGGAGCCGGGGAGTATGGGGTTGCTCGGGATTGCGGTGGTCGGGTTGCTGTGGGTGAAGGCAGGCAAGGGGAAGGGTTCTTTTTTGCAAAAAAGAACCAAAAAACTCTCATTAGCTGGGTGATAGTCCATTACGACGCCAACGCCCAAGACCCAGCGAATAAAAGTTTTTTGCTACTTTTTTACAAAAAAGTAGCCTTCTTCTTTCCCCTACGAAGCCTGCGTCACAAACTTGGTCGCCAGATACGCATCGATCGCTTCGGCGCCGCCTTCCCAGCCGTAGCCGCTGTCTTTCATGCCGCCGAACGGGGTTTCGGGCAGGGCGAGGCCGTGGTGGTTGATCGAGATCATGCCGCTTTCGATCCGGTGCCCGAGGGCGGTGACGGTGCGGGTCGAGCGTGAGTAGGCGTAGGCGGCGAGGCCGTAGTCGAGCCGGTTGGCTTCGGTGATCGCGTCTTCGAAGGTGGCGAAGCGGTTGACCAGGGCGAGCGGGCCGAACGGTTCCTCGTTCATCACGCGGGCGGTGGTGGGGATGTCGGTCAGCACGGTCGGCTGGAAGAAATAGCCTTTGTTGCCGATCCGCTCGCCGCCGGTCGAGAGTTTGGCGCCGTGGTTGCGCGCATCCGCGATGAAGGCTTCGAGTGCGGGGATGCGGCGTTCGTTGGCGACCGGGCCCATTGTGGTGTCGGGTGCCAGACCATCGCCCACCTTGATTTTGGCGATGGCGCCGAGAAAGCGTTCCATGAACCCGTCGTACACGCTGTCCTGCACCAGGAAGCGGGTGGGGGCGACGCAGACCTGGCCGGCGTTGCGGAACTTGTTGGCGGCGAGGATTTTGGCCGCGGCATCGAGATCGGCGTCTTCGAACACGATGGCGGGGGCGTGGCCGCCGAGTTCCATGGTGGCGCGCTTCATGTGGGTGCCGGCGAGGGCGGCGAGATGTTTGCCGACCGCGGTGGACCCGGTGAACGAGATTTTGCGGATGGCGCGGTGCGGAATGAGGTATTCCGAAATCTCGGCGGGGATGCCGTAGACCAGGTTGAGCACGCCGGCGGGCAACCCGGCATCGGCGAAGGCGCGGACCAGTGCGGCGCAGGAGCCGGGCGTTTCCTCGGGGCCTTTCAGGATCACGGCGCAGCCGGCGGCGAGGGCGGCGGAGACCTTGCGGACGGCCTGGTTGATCGGGAAGTTCCACGGCGTGAAGCAGGCGGCGATGCCGACCGGTTCCTTGACCACCAGCTGATAGATGCCATCGGCGCGGGCGGGGATGACGCGGCCGTAGGTGCGTACCGCCTCCGCCGCGAACCAGTCGATCACGTCGGCGGCGAGCATGGTCTCGCCCTTGGCTTCGGCGAGCGGCTTGCCTTGTTCCATCGTCATGATCGGTGCGATGAGGGCGGCGCGGGCGTGGGCGGGTGTGGCGCGCCAGGTGGCGAAGCCGGTTTCGGCGGCGGCGATCGCGGCATCGAGATCGGCGATGCCGGCGTGGGCGAGCGTGCCGATCACCTCTTCGGTGGCCGGGTTGATCACATCGAGTGTTTTGCCCGAAGCGGCGCCGGTCCATGCGCCGCCGATATGCAGCAAGACGTCTTGGTACATCTGGTTTGTTCCTGTTCGTGTGGCTGGAGCCGTCAGACCGTCTTGAGCACGGCGCGCAGGCCGCCGAACATTTCGTCGAGCTGATCTTCGGTGGTGATGAACATGGGCGAGAAGATCACGGTATCGCCGGTGACGCGCAGTACGAGTCCTTGTTCGAACGCCTTGCGCAAAATCGCGAAGCCGCGCTTGCCGGGCGTGCCGTCGGCTGCGAGATCGACCGCGCCGAGCAGGCCGTAGCCGCGGGTATCGATCACCATCGACAAATCGCGCATTCCGGCGATCCGTTCGAGGAATTTGGGGGCGAGGGCGGCGGCGCGGCCGAACAGATCGTCGTCGCGGTAGATTTTCAGCGTGGCGAGGGCGGCGGCGCAGGCAACCGGGTGGCCGGAGTAGGTGTAGCCGTGGAAGAACTCGATCGCGTCCGGCCCGGCGGCATCGAGGATGGTTTGCTGGATGTCTTCGCGCACCGCTATTGCCGCCATCGGGATGTTGCCGTTGGTAATGGCTTTGGCCATCGTCATCATGTCGGGCGTGACGCCGAAGGCATCGGCGGCGAAGGCGTGACCGGTGCGGCCGAAACCGCAGATGACTTCATCGAAGATCAGCAGGATGCCGTGCTTGTCGCAGATGGCGCGCAGGCGTTCGAGGTAGCCCTGGGGCGGCACCAGGATGCCGGTGGAGCCTGCGATCGGCTCGACGATGCAGGCGGCGATGGTATCGGCGCCGTACAGGTCGATCATGCGTTGCAGATCATCGGCGAGGTCGATGCCGCCGTGTTCGCCCTGGCCCATGGTGAAGCGGTTCGCCTCGATATGGGTGTGGCGCATGTGCGAGACGCCGGGCAGGCCGAGGCCGAACGCGTCGCGGTTTTTCACCATGCCGCCGACCGACCAGCCGGCGAAATTCACGCCATGATAGCCGCGCGCCCGGCCGACGAAGCGTTGGCGTTGGCCCTGGCCGCGCACGCGGTGGTATTGGATGGCGACTTTGAGGGCGGATTCGACCGCTTCCGACCCGCCGCCGGCGAAGAACACGCGGTTGAGCCCGGCGGGCAGCATCTGGGCGAGTTCGTGCGCGAGGCGGAAGGCGCCGGGTACGCCGTATTGAAACGGCGGCGCGTAGTCGAGTTCTTCGAGCTGGCGGGACACCGCTTCGCGGATTTCGCGGCGGCCGTGGCCGGCGGGGGTGGTGTAGAGCCCGGAGACGGCATCGAGCAGTTTTTCGCCGGAGGTATTCCAGTAATGCACACCCTCGGCGCGGGCGATGATGCGCGGCGCTTCGTGGAATTGCTTATTGGCGGTGAACGGCATCCAATGATGGATCAGCGGATCGTTCGAACGGGCGGCGGACTGGCTCATGGGGGTGTCCTTGATGGGGTTTGAGAGCTTAATATTTTTAACGATCGATCTGCAAGGGTAATTTCGGCCCATGGACGCGGGTGAGGCGTGTCGATTATTCTCATCACCGCTATGAAGCGGTGAGGTGGCCCCTTGGCTTGCTCCGCGCGGCGCTTTAGAAGCACTTAATAAATCAGGGACAGGAGCGATCCGATGAAATTGTTTCGACATGGCGCGGCCGGCATGGAACGGCCTGGGATTCTCGATGAGGCGGGCGTGAAGCGCGATTTGTCGGCGCATCTGCCGGTGCTCGATGGTGCGGCCCTCTCGCCGGCCTCGCTCGCGCGGCTGGCCGCGATCGATCTGGCGAGCCTGCCGGTAGTGGCTGACGATGTGCGGATCGGTGCGCCGGTGCCGCGCCCGATCAATTTCATCTGCATCGGGCTGAACTATGCCGACCACGCGGCGGAGACCGGCGCTGCGATCCCCAAGGAGCCGATCGTGTTCATCAAGGCGGGCAGCGCCTATAACGGGCCGTTCGACGATGTCATGATTCCGCCCGGCTCGAAGGAGACCGATTGGGAGGTGGAACTCGGCGTGGTGATCGGCACCGCCGCGTCTTACGTGTCCGAGGATGACGCGCTCGATCATGTCGCCGGGTATTGCGTGATCAACGATGTCAGCGAGCGCGAATACCAGACGCGGCGCGGCGGCACCTGGGACAAGGGCAAGGGCTGCGCGACGTTCGGGCCGACCGGGCCGTATCTTGTGACCCGCGACGAGGTGCCCGATCCGCAGGCGCTTGATCTCTGGTGCGAGATCGACGGCAAGCGGATGCAGAACGGCAATACCAAAACCATGATTTTCGGCGTGAAGACGCTGGTTTCATACGTCAGCCAGTTCATCGCGCTGATGCCGGGCGATATCATCGCGACCGGCACGCCGCCGGGCGTTGGCATGGGGGTCAAGCCCAACCCGATCTTTCTGCGCCCGGGCCAGACCATGAAACTCGGCGTCGCGGGGCTGGGCGAGCAGATGCAGCGGACGATCGGCGGCTAAGCTTAAGCAGACGTTAATGTCTGGCCCTGTTGTCGGCAGGGCCAGCGTCCAGTAAAGGCCGCGCATGCGCCGCATCCTCATCCCCATCGTATTCGTCCCGCTTGCCCTGGCCGGCTGCATGCTGCCCGGCCGCAAGCTTGTCTCGCCCTATCCCGATGCGCCGTCGCTGGTCGATGTCGCGGCGCTGACCAAATTCGATGGTCAGTTGCCGTTGGTGACGATCCCCGAAGGCACGCAGAACTGGGCACCGGCGGTGCGCTATGCGGTGAACGCGGCGCTGAAAATCAATCCGAAGGCGCAGTTTCGCGTCTATGTGACCGGGCCGGCGGCGGCGATTCCGAGCGATACCGAACTGGCGATGGCGAAACTCGCACCCGAGGCCGCGCAGGTTGCCGATGCGATCGCGGCCGATGGCGTGGCGCCGTCCAACGTGTCGCTCGGGGCCGGCACGGCGCTGGCGCATGTGACGGCGCCGGCGGCGCCGGAGATCGTGGTGTTCGCGAAATAATGGCGCTGTCCGCCGTCGCGGCGCCTTGGCTGCGGCAGTTAGCACCCGAGACCGCGCATGATGCCGCGATCGCCGCGCTGCGCTACGGGTTGGCCGGCAGCCAGAGCATCGCGGCCGATCCCAGGCTCGCGGTCACCGCGTTCGGTCGCACCCTGGCCCATCCGATCGGTCTGGCGGCCGGGTTCGATAAAAACGCGGTCGCCTGCAACGGTCTGGCGCGGCTCGGCTTCGGGTTCATCGAGGCGGGTACGGTCACATTGCGGGCGCAGCCGGGCAATCCGAAGCCGCGCCTGTTCCGGCTCGCCGGTCGGCGCGAATATCGGCATCAACAAGGAGGGCGCCGCGCCGCTGGCGGATTATCCGGCGCTGGTGCGCAAGGTGGCGCCGCATGCCGATTACATCGTGATCAATGTGTCCTCGCCCAACACGCCTGGCTTGCGCGATTTGCAGTCGGTCGATCGGCTCGATGCGATTCTGGACGCGGTGGCACGCGAGGCGGGAGCGCATCCGCCGCTGTTCGTCAAACTCGCGCCCGATCTGGATGAGGCGGTGCTGCCCGATCTGGTTTCGCTGGCGGTGGCGCGGGGCTTGGCCGGGTTGATCGTCAGTAACACCACGCTCGCGCGGCCTGCTGACCTCGCCAGTGCGGCGCGCGGCGAGGCGGGTGGTCTTTCGGGCGCGCCGCTGTTCAATCGATCGACGCGGATGCTGGCACGCGTGCGGCTGCTGGCCGGCGACCGGCTCACGCTGATCGGCGCGGGCGGTGTGGCGAGCGCCGAACAGGCGTTCACCAAATGCCGCGCCGGGGCGGACCTTGTGCAGATTTACACCAGTTTCGTCGCACAGGGCCCGGCGGTGATCGGGCGGATCGTGGCCGGGCTGGGCGGTCTGCTCGATCGCTACGGCTGTGCGCGCCTGTCCGACATTACCGGGCGGGATGCCGATCGTCTGGCGGAGCTGACACCATGAGCATCGCCGATCTGGCCGATGGCTATGATGGGTTCATCGTCGATCTCTGGGGCGTGGTGCACGACGGGGTGCGGCCCTATCCCGGCGTGATCGCCGCACTGGCGGCGCTGCGGGCGGCGGGCAAGCGGGTGGTGTTTCTCTCGAACGCGCCGCGCCGGGCGGCCGCCGTTGCCGCGTCGCTGGGTGAAATGGGCATCGCGCCCGGCACTTATGACGGCGTGGTGACCAGCGGCGAGGTGGTGCGGCGCGCGCTGGCGACCCGCGCCGATCCGGATTTCGTATCGCTCGGCGCGCGCTTCGTGCATCTCGGCCCCGCGCGCGACCGCAATTTGTTCGAGGGGCTCGACCTTATCGAGGTGAGCGCACCGGCCGATGCCGATTTCATGCTGAACACCGGCCCGGATGATCTGGCCGCGCAGGACGATTCCGCCGCGTTCGACGGGCTGCTGGCGGAATCACTGAAGGCCGGCCTGCCGATGGTGTGCGCCAACCCCGACCTCGAAGTGATCCGCGACGGCCGGCGCATCGTCTGCGCCGGGCTGCTCGCCCAGCGCTACGAGTCCTGGGGCGGCCGCGTCATCTGGCGCGGCAAGCCGGACCCGGCGGTCTATGCGCCCACGCTGGACCTGCTCGGCACCGCGCGCGATCGCAGCATTGCGTTCGGCGATTCGCTGCGCACCGATATCGCGGGCGCGAAAGCCGCCGGCATCGCGTCCGTGCTGGTGTTGACCGGCATTCACGTCGCCAGCCCGGAACAGGCGCGCCGCGACTGCGCGCAGGCGATGCTCGACCCTGTCGCGATTCTGCCGGGGTTCATCTGGTAGGCAAACCGTGATACCGCGCAGCGCATGACAATTCGCGTTCGCTTCGCCCCTTCGCCCACCGGCATGCTGCATATCGGCAGCGTCCGCACCGCGCTGTTCAACTTCCTGTTCGCCCGCCACCACGGCGGCGATTTCCTGCTGCGCGTCGAGGATACCGATACCGCGCGCAGCACGCCCGAAGCGACCCAGGTGATCTTTGATGTGCTGGCCTGGCTCGACATCACGCCGGATGCGCCGCCGGTGTTCCAATCGACCCGTTATCCCCGCCATATCGAGGTCGCGGAGGCGATGATCGCGGCCGGCACCGCCTATCGCTGCTACTGCTCGCGCGAGGAGCTTGCCGCGATGCGCGCCGAGGCCGATGCCGCGAAAAAACCCTTCCGCTACGATGGCCGCTGGCGCGATCGTGATCCGTCCGAAGCGCCGGCCGGCATCGATCCGGTCATCCGCCTCAAGGCGCCGCGTACCGGCGAGACCATCGTGCGCGATCTGGTCAAAGGCGAAATCCGGGTGCAGAACACCGAGCTCGACGACATGATCCTGGTGCGGTCGGACGGCACGCCGACCTATCTGCACGCCGTCGTGGTCGATGATCACGACATGGCGATCACCCATGTCATCCGCGGCGACGATCACATGACCAACACGTTCCGCCAGGTGCAGATTTTCGACGCGATGGGCTGGACGCGGCCGGAATTCGGCCATCTGCCGCTGATTCACGGGCCGGATGGCGGCAAGCTTTCGAAGCGCCACGGCGCGGTCTCGACGTTGCAGTTCCGCGACGACGGCTATTTGCCCGAGGCGCTGTGCAACTATTTGCTCCGGCTCGGCTGGGGGCATGGCGATGCCGAAATCCTGCCGCGCGCGGATCAGATCCGCTTGTTCGATCTCAGCGGCGTCGGGCGCGGGGCGGCGAAAATGGACTACGCCAAGCTGCTCCAGGTCAACGCCGTCTGGCTGCGCGCCGCCGAACCCGACCGGCTGACCAAACTGGTGATCGACCGCATCGAAGCCGACACCGGCGGCCCGATCGGCACCATCGCCGCCGGTCGCATCGCGGAAATGATGCCACGCTTGCAGGAACGCGCCCGCACCATTGTGGAACTCGCCGAATCCGCGATGTTCCTGGTGCGTGACGTGCCGCTGCCCTTCACCACCAAGGCGACCGCCCTGATCACCGAGGACGCGCGTGACGATCTTTCGGCGCTGCTGCTCGATTTTGCCAAAACCGACTACACCGCCCCGACCCTTTACGCCGCCATGGTCGCCTACGCCGCATCGATCGATAAAAAACTCGGCAAGGTCGCCGAACCGCTGCGCGCCGCCCTGACCGGCAGCACCACCAGCCCGCCGATCGACGCCGTGATGCAGGCGCTCGGCCAGCGCGAGGTCGAGCGCCGGGTCTTCGCGGTGCTCGCGGAATAGGCTGCGCGGCCGGGACCAAACGCCCAAACGTAATCAACCGGCGACCGGGCGGCCCGGTCGCCGGCTTCGGATTACTCGCCGGTGCCTTCGGGCAGCGCCGCGCGCAGCATTTTCAGGTTCTGCTCGACCAGCGGTGCGGTTTGCGCCGCCACTTGCTTGAACGTCGGGTTCACGCCGTTCTGAGCCTCGTCCTGGAACACGGCCAGCGCGCTTTCATGGCTCGAGATTTCATCGCGGATGAAAGCCACCGACAAATTCGGCTGCGGCCGGTAGTTCAGCGTGACCAGCTGCGCCTTCAACGCGGTCGGCAGCGTGTTGGGCAGGCTCACGTTGTTCTCGGCAGCCTGGGCGCGGATTTTCGGCGCGTATTCCATGGCATCGGCGCAGATTTTGTTGACCACCGGCACAACCTGCGGCTCCAGCGTGTTTTTCTGCACGAAGGTGCAGGCATTCAGATCGAAATGAACCAGTTGATAGGCGGTGGTGATGAAGTTGAGGTCCTGCGGCGTTAACGAACTCGACTGCGGTCCTTGCGCGGTCGTCGAACAACCGGCGAGTGCCAGCAACGCGGCGACAACCCCGTAGCGTGCGGATAATTTCATTGAACGGTCTCCCTTACGGCATGATCCTTATGGGTTCCGACGCGCAACCCCAGCCCGCCGTCACGCCATCGGCCGAGCCTCTATCGATATAGTCGCAAATCAAACGCGATAAGTGAAGAGTCTATATCGCAACCGGATGAATACAGGGTCGCCTGTGTGACAAATATGGCGATCCGCGTAAATGGCCGCGGGCATGGCCGTGCACATTTGTATTTTATAAACGAACGCACGCTACACTGCCGCCATCCGCCGCGCCCGACCCCCTTCCTTGACCTCGCCGCGAAATAACGGGAGTTTCTGCTGCGGCGCAACGTGGCAAAGGATGACCGAAACGATGCTCGACCCCACCCCACCCCACCGTATTTCCGCGCGCCGCACAGGCGCCACACGATGAGGCCGATCCCCCCGGGCGTCGGTCCCGCCCGGCCGCAGATCGTCGTGCTGTTCGGCGCCACCGGCGATCTCTCGCGCCGCAAGCTGCTGCCCGGCCTGTTCCAGCTCTGCAGCGCCGGCTTCATCCCCGGCTGCCGGATCATCGGCGTCTCGCTCGATGATATCGACGCCGATGGCTTTTGCGTCATCGCCCGTGAATCGCTCCGCGAATTTTCGAGCCGCCCCGTCGCCGATGCCGACTGGACCGCATTCGCCGCAACGCTCGACTACGTCACTCTTGCCGCCGGCCCCGAACCCTTGCGCAACGCCGTGCTGCGCGCAGAGCAAAGTCTCGGCGCCGAAGCCCAGCGCGTGCACTACCTCAGCGTGCCGCCCAACGCCGCGCTGCCGGCCGTCCGCCTGCTCGCCGAAGCCGGCCTGGTCGAACGCTCGCGCATCATCATGGAAAAACCGTTCGGCACCGATCTCGCCAGCGCGGTCCTGCTCAACGCGCGCCTGCACGAAGTCTTCACCGAAGATCAGATCTTCCGGATCGACCATTTCCTCGGCAAGGAACCCGCCCAGAACATCCTCGCCTTCCGCTTCGGCAACGGCCTGTTCGAGCCGATCTGGAACCGCAACTTCATCGATCACGTCCAGATGTCGTCACCCATCTGTTCCAGATCCTCGCCTTCATGGCCATGGAACCGCCCACCGCCCTCGAACCCGCACCGATCAGCGAGGAAAAAAACAAGGTCTTCCGCAGCATGCTGCCGATCGAGCCGCGCAACGTCGTGCGCGGCCAATATACCTCCTACCGCACCGAAGATGGCGTCGATCGGGAATCCGACACCGAAACCTTCATCGCCCTGAAATGCCTGATCGATAACTGGCGCTGGGCCGGCGTGCCGTTCTTTCTGCGTACCGGCAAGCGCCTCGCCGAAGGCCAGCGCATCATCTCCATCGCGTTCCGCGAACCACCCAAAAGCATGTTCCCCGCCGGCTCCGGCGTCGGCGCGCAAGGCCCCGATCACCTCACCTTCGACCTCGCCGACGCCTCCAAAATGTCGCTCTCCTTCTACGGCAAACGCCCCGGCCCCGGCATGCGACTCGATAAACTCTCGCTCCAGTTCGCCATGCACGACACAGGCCTGGTCAGCGAAGTGCTCGAAGCCTACGAACGCCTCATCCTCGACGCCATGCGCGGCGATCATACCCTCTTCACCACCGCCGAAGGCATCGAACGCCTGTGGGACGTGTCCAAACCCCTGATGGAATCCCCCCCACCCGTCCGCCTCTACGAACCCGGCTCATGGGGCCCAAAATCCATCCACCAACTCATCGCCCCCCACGCCT
>NZ_NCJX01000157.1:0-3000 GCF_002282635.1 Acidiphilium sp. 34-64-41
AGGATTGCTCGAATCAGCGTTTCCGATTGTTTGCCCATGGACCTACGACCAAATCACAAATCAAAATTTTTGGCCGGGTGAGGCGCTTCCGTGATCGCCACGGACCTCTCCGGCAAGTATTCGCGGGCATCTAGCGGGGACCTGGCGGGGCGTCTTGACCAGTCATCGCGCGCCTGTGACTACAGCCCCGTCCGGCCCGCGCATCCGGGACTAAACCATGACTTCACCGTGACTGCGCGGCAGTTTCCATAATTCAGAGATTCTGATACTATAATTCCAAATATCCTTGAAAGACTGACGAGTATGAAATGGTTCTTTTGCTGGTGCCAAGAAACGGAATTTCGGAAGGATCACGGCTGGGCTGACTTGATTCGCGTCGCGGTGCATTCGGCGCTTCAGCGCACAGACCTTGAACCGCATTTTATCTATGACGGGGAGCCTTCTGATCTGACTGTCGAACTTGAGCACGCTGGGGTGAAGATCCATTACCACCGCCTATCCTTCATCGATGCATTAACTGCGCACTCATCCGATCCGTCATACCAAGCCGTGGCACGCGGTGCGTTTCTGCGGTTTGATATTCCGTTGTTCGCCGACTCCGATGATTTTGTACTCTACACTGATGCGGACGTGATCTTTGGAGAACGCCTTGATTTCAGGGGTTATCGACCGGAGTTTCTAGCCGCCGCCCCGCAGTTCGACCGGGGAACGATTCGAGACATGAATAGCGGCGTTATGGTTATGAACGTCGCTGCTTGGCGCGCTCGCCGAGATGATCTCTTAAATTTCACTGCACTCAACATGCACCTCGGCCTAGACCAAGAGGTGCTGCGGGAATTTGTCGGACTCGATTACCTTCTGCTTCCGGATCGATTTAACTGGAAACCCTATTGGGGTGCCAATCCAGACGCGGCGATCCTGCACTGGCATGGCCCAAAGCCAGAAACCGCCGCGCGGTGGTTAGCAGAACCTGGATTTGTGACGCATGATGGCTGGATGCCGCTTTTGGAACGCGGTCGCGATGGCTACGCTTGGTATGTGCAGCAGCACCAAACAATGCTTAGCGCATGGAGAGAGAAGCCCCCCATAGACCAATTACAAATAGCCGCCCGTAACCTCGGCCTTCCCTGGCCGCTTCCACCGATCGGCATGGAAGATTTTGAATGGACAAATTTTGAACACCCTCTCAAAGAGAACTTCCTAAAGAAGAACATCCCATGAGCGTATGGGTCCCTCTCGACATCGAACCCCCTCCGCCTGGCCGTTTCGAGAACGACTGTATGACGTTCCGCCTTAAGCATCGACCATGGCCTGCTGTTGCGTTTTGGTTTCGAGGAGAGTGGTTAATGCCTCCCCATTGGAATGATTTTCCTGGAGAAGCGATTGTCGCTTGGGAACGTGGTTCCCTACCCAAAACCGGTGCTCAGTAAAATCGTCTGTTCTTAATCTGGAAACGCTATTTTATGGGCAGGTCCGAATCGCCTGCTCAAATACGGTCGATTCCGGCCAGCTAATCCGGCAGCACATCACCAGCCAGCCAGCGCACCAGACGGCCCTTGAGGCCAGGCAGAGTTTTGACCTGCCGAATGGCGGTCTCGGCCTTTTTGGCCCGCCCTAGGGCCTCTTCTGCTCGCTTCTGGGTATCTGCCGCGACCTTTTCTGAGATCTGAGCCTTAGCGGCAATGGCCGCACTTCTTTTTTGTTCGATCGTCGTTGCCTTTTTAGCGACGTCTAGTTCGGCTTCTAGGGCCAAAACGCGCGCTGCGGCCGCTTGGGAGGCTAAGCGGGTGGCCGCGAGCTCTTCGGCCATCATCTGCATGCCAGGATCATTGGCGCCACCGACTTTACGGAACGCCGCATGTGGAGCGAGAGGGTCGTCTTCACGGACCATCAGCTCGGCAGCCTCCCGGAAAAGAGGACGGGCCGATTCAGGTGCCGCCACCTGGAACAACGCGACGCCTCGCGCCGACAGGTTTTCGCGATATCGCCGAGCGCGCTGTTTTGCCCCGTTTCCCACCTTCTCGACCGTCACACGTCACGCCCTCCGACCGTCACACGTCACGGTAAAACCGTCACACGTCACGCAAAAAAATCCGACTTTTCGTATTTGGCAAACTATTGCGATTCCTAGCAATAGTACGTGACGTGTGACGGTTTAAACCGTCACACGTCACGAAATCCCGCCGAACGGCGGAAATTTTCCGTTTGTCGCCGGGCGAGCAGCCGTGGAGCGCTCAACCTGCGCATCCTTGTCCGATCGAGCCATCGAAGCGCGAAGTTTTGCGGCGACGTTGGCCTCGGCCGCGCGGAGCATTTCGGCGGCGTCGGGCGCAGACACGCGTCGTGCGCCTGCGGCCACCATTTCCGCGCTGCGGATCGCTGCGCGGTTGCCAGTCGCCTGCGCAGCGCGCAACGCCGCGTCAGCGGCGGCAATGCGCGCCAGCCGTCCGTCGTGAACGTGAGCACGAATTTCGTCGACGCGGTCCGCGACGCGTGCGTCAATAAAATTGGCGTAGCCTGCCTCGAATCGTTGGCCCGGCGAGATTTCCTCAGCGATCCGGTCGCTGGGGCGGCTTAAAACAAATTCAGCGGCGTCGAGGGGTTGAACGTGTCCCCCTCGAAAAACCTGGTGCACCGCGTCGGGAGGCGACACGGGGCGTCGGTCGGGCCGAAAAGGTGGTCGGGGGCCCACCAGATCACTTGGTTTATTTTTAGACAATGCAGGATAATTTGCGGAATTTTCGTGCCGTGGTGACGGATTTCCGATTCCTCGATCATCGAGTGTACGCATCTGGAGCACAGGCTGTTGTAGGGGTCGGGGGGCGGGTTCTCGCTCATTTTGCGTCGTCTCCAATTGGACTAGTGGTGGGCGGGTCAGTGTGGGTACGGGCCGGGTTAGACGTAGGCCAGGGACGGTCAGGCGCACGGGCAAGGGCGCAGGTGCGGGCGGCGCGGCAGCGGCGGTTGCCGGTCGCACAGGGGGCCGCGTAAGGCGGACGC
>NZ_NCJX01000157.1:3131-5641 GCF_002282635.1 Acidiphilium sp. 34-64-41
CGGCGGTTGCCGGTCGCACAGGGGGCCGCGTAAGGCGGACGCTTGGCCGCGTGAGGGGTAGGCCAGGGACGGTCAGGCGCACGGGCAAGGGCGCAGGTGTGGGCGGCGCGGCAGCAGCAGCCCGCAGGACCGCGCGGAGGGCGTCAATGCGGGCGTTGTGCGCGCGGATCGTCGCATTTTCCGTGTACCGGCCCGTCGCAACACCGAGCCGCGCGAGTGCACTTACGGCTGGCCCCTGGTAAAGCGTGGGGCGCACGACCAGACGTCGCCGAGCGTGAGATCGGTGATCAACGCGCGCTAGGGTCGACGCCTGAGCCAACGCTTTATTCGAAAGCGCGGCCCATTCAGCGCGGATTAGCTCGATTTCGGCGCTGCTGGTCCGTGGGCTGTCGAGAATCCGCGTTTTTGCGCCCAGGCCCGACTCTCCTATCGACCGAGTTGTGGTCAGGAGATGCGCGTGATGGTTGCGGTTGTCGTTTCCGCGATCCGGACGATGAATCGCGACGTCACACGCGACGCCGTACCGCGCGACCAAGAATCGAGCAAACTGGTCGGTAAGTGAGCGGTGTTGTTGGTCGTCGAGTTCGCACGGTAACGAAATTTCAAACTCGCGCGCGGTTTTCGCGTCGGCGCGTGTCTCCCGAGCTTCTGCGGCATTCCAAAGGGCGGCGCGGTCGTAAGCCCACGCTGGTGCGTCAGTCGGCGCAAAAATCGCCGAATGGGCGACTCTGGGTGACCGACTACGGTAGCGGTGGACGACGTTGGTGCGCAGGTCGCGCAAGTCGCGACCGGCTCGGTACGCGGCGGCTGCAACAGCGCTGCGCTTCGTGCGCCGACTTACTGATTTCACAGACACGTGAAAATTCGCCACAGCTATCTCCTGGTCGCACAGCATTGGCGCAGCCAATGCTAAAGTGCACGTTTATAACGACCTTGAAGCACGTGATAGCGAAAAACGCAAAATGACGTAGCAGGGGCGCGATGCGCCAGGGACGGTGATGCCGGTTCGGCGGTGAGCGTGCCGCGCGTTCAGCGCGGCCAACGCGAACCTGCCGATCCGGCGGGGCAGGGGCAGACGGGCGCAGGGCGTGCGCCGGGCAGGAGAGGGACAGGGCGCGACGAGCGGGCCGCGCGCAGAGCGCGGACGCCGCGAGACACGCGCCCTGGACCAGGCAGAGGCAGGGAACCTCAGCAAAGCGAAAAACGCAAAGATCTGGCGATTATTAGGTCAGTATCCCCTTCTGGGCGGCTCAACATCCTATGACGTGTGGTTTTGAGCAGAAGCAGGGAAACGTCGATCCCATTGCTGCGTTTTCTAGCCGTGCCTGGTTTTTGTCCTAGTGGCGCGGATCGAGCGCAGCGCGGGAGATCCGTAGGACGCGTAGCGTCCGCGCCAGGCACAAAATTTAGTGCGGAGCGGCCTGCACAGCGCGCATTCGCGCGCTGTGCAGGCCGCTATTCATAATCAAATCGCGAAGCGATTTTCCGTTTGCTAATCGGCCCGGAGGGCCGCCTGATCAGCCCGTCCGCACAGGTGGGTCCACCGGGAAGGCTGCGCTGCGCTAGCCCCATATAGGGGGCGCTCCGCTACGCATCCCCGTGGACTACCTGCACGGCAGGCAGCCCCCTTCGGGGGTGCTCCTCTAGATCATAGAATGGTCAAGAAAATTACCATTTTTTTTCAATTAGTTATTAGGGGGGGGTACGACACAGCTGGTGTCGTAGGGGTACGACACCAGCTGTGTCGTAGGTTTGTCTACTTTTACGACAAATTTGTCTTGACTTACGACAACTAAATGACCTACCCCTACGTCGTTTTTGACCTAAAATACGACACGTATGACTTAGGGGTACGACATGGCAGCGGGCCGTGAGAAACAGGTAGGATTGACGACAGCACCAGGGGGGTCATGGGTACAGGTTGAACGCGCTGCCCTCGAACGCTGGTCTATCTTGGCGGCTGAGAATCCACGGGCCGCCTCTGTGATGATGGTCCTCGTGGCCCAGATGGGCCGCCATAACGCCATCGTGGTCAGCCAGTCGAACCTTGCTCGTTTGGCACGCTGCTCCGTGCGAACTCTACAGCGGGCCCTTGATGCCTTGCGCGAAAACTTATGGATTGAAGTCCGGCAAATTGGACCAAACGGCACAAGCTGCGCCTACATCGTCAATGATCGCATAGCGTGGTCTGGTGCGCGCGACGGCATCCGCTACAGCCTGTTTTCTGCCGCCGTTCTGGTCTCTGCGGATGAACAGCAAGACCAAAAAGAACTTGGCTCGACTGCAATGGAACCACTCGAAAAGATTCCGGCCATGTTCCAAGGCGAGCGTCAGCTACCGACCGGCCCTGGCCTCGATCCGCCTACGCAGCCGCCGCTGGTGGGGCTAGAGCCTGATTTACCGACCCGTCGTGGTCTCTTGGAGCACTCCAAATGAGCAATTCGAGCCTCTATGAGCGTGATTTCTACGCTTGGGCCAATGAGCAAGCCGCGCTTTTGCGTTCCGGCCGT
>NZ_NCJX01000085.1:0-19512 GCF_002282635.1 Acidiphilium sp. 34-64-41
CACTACGTGGATAAGCCCCCGCCGCTAACGCTGTTTCTAACGCCCAAAGGGGTCGGAATTGGACGCGAAAAGGGGGTCGCGTTTGGACGCGATTTGACAGCTGGATTGAGGATTGCGCCGCGTGGTGCGCCGGTGGCTGGCGAGAGGCCCGGCCGCAGTTGCGTGGACTGCTCGATCGCTGGCTAGGATTTCATCGCACTCGGATCTCAGAGGTGCAGGCCCGAGATGAGTCAAAGCGCCTGACGCAGCTTCTATGGTCGCTTCGCGTCGAGGAGGGGCTCGCCCGGGATTTCGTGACGGCGGTGCGGGCGGGAATACTCGATGCGCTAATGGTGGCCGAGCCGGGTCTCGCCGATCAACGTGAGCAGGTGGATCGCATGTCGGCGGCACTAGCGGTTGGTGGACCGCTCGCGGATCTCGACCTTGCAAGCCTTGGTGGCCGCGACGGCTCTCCGCTGCATCTGAACTTGCTGACGCTGCATTCAGCAAAGGGGTGTGAATACGACGTTGTGATCATGGTCGGTCTCGACCTCGGAAGTTTGCCCTGGCGCAATGAATTGCCCGCCGCTCGCCGCGAGAGCCGGCGGCTGTTCTACGTCGGTCTCACGCGCGCCCGTGACGAAATCCATATGCTCTATTCCGGCTACGTCGATACTGGACGCGGCCGGATGCATTGGGGACGCTCACCATTTCTGGATGAACTCGAAGCGCGGATGGACGAGGCGGAAATCGGTTGATCCCGATACCGAGGTTCTCACCAGCTTCAATCGTCCGAGGCGAGTCGCGGCAAGCGCTGAGACCATTCCCTTAAGCGAGGGCGTGCCAAAACCATCGTGCAGGAGGTGGAGGCCGCCGTGTCGTGCTGGCCGTCGTTCGCTGACATGGCCGGGGTGTCGGACCTGTGGCGCGCTTCCATCGATCCAACCCTTGGTATCGGCACGGGGCGCCGCGGTAGGCCCGCCGGCCTGAACGCCGTTTCGGCCGACGGCGTCAGCTTGCGATAGCCGTCAGGCCAGCGGCGGCGACAAGAGCGGCAGTCTTCGCCTTCGCGGCCATGCGGGCTTCCGTCAGTTCCTCTCGGTTGAGCAGGACCAACTGTTGGCGACGCACAGGGATGTGTTCGGGGTCCAGGTCGAGATTGAGTTGGCTCTCCAGATAGTAGGACGAGCAGACGCTCAGCGGGACCTCGACCTTGCCGTCGTGCATGCCGTGGTCGTGTTCGACCGCCGCGCGCATGTTCTTTGGCAGACGGGGGTTCGCCGCCAGGCAAAGGTTCACCTGCACCGACCACTCCAGATCCCATTCCGGCCGCGCCGCGGTTGGCTGTGGCTCGCCCAACTGTTCCAGGCGGCCGATCACGAAGTCCCGATAGCTCAAGGTGCGAAAGCAGAAGGCGCGCACGTGCCAGCGTTGACCGTCGAAGCCCAGGGCGTGGGGGGCGATACGGCGAATGGACGGCGTGTCGTCGGTGAAGGAGAGGTATAGGGCATCAAGCTCCAGGCGATCCTGGATACAACGCACGAGACGTCTCAGGACCTCCCGATCGTAGACCCGCCGCAGCCTGGGCGCGCCGACGAAAGAAGGGGGACGGCCGATCCACGATTCGCCCGCGGCGAGCCCGCCTGTGGCCAGCGAGCGCAACTGCGCCAGATAGCCATCCGCCGATGGCGCTGAAATCACGGGCGCGAAGTCAGGCCCCGCGACATAGGTCTTGGCGTTCTTGTCGTAGCTTAGGTTGCCGGGCGCCAGCTCGTCATATCGCGCCAGGTCCTGAGAGGCCTGAGGCACGCTGATTCCGAAGAAATCGACCAGGTCGGCCCGATTGATGCGCCCCTCCCAATAGAGCCGCAGCTCGATGAAATTCAGCCGCCGTTCGACATTCCACCGCAAGGCCGTCCGTTCGTCGTTCATCTGCGAGTCTCCCATGATCCGTATAGTCTCTTGACCCAGATGGAAAATCAATCCATATAGTTTCTATACCCGTCGTGGCGGGCTGGATGGAGGCTATCATGAGCACTGCGGACGACACGGCGGATGCCGAGCATACGGAAGAGGAGCGCGAACGCCTGGAGCGCGAGAAGGTGCTGCTGGAGCGCGAAGAGGAGCGCATCGAGCGGGAGCGCGAGCGACTGGACGAGGAGCAGGCCCGCATCGACCGCGAAGAAGAGCGCATCGAGCGGGAGGAAGAGCGTCTCGACCACGACCGCAAGATCGACCTCGTGGTCCTGGTCAGCGGCGTCGAGGTGAAGATCAAGGCGCAGCATGACGAGCTGCTGCGCAGGGTCGCCGAACGGGCGCTGAAGAAGAGCGAAAACGTCGGCCAGCCGCTGGAAAACTGGGACCTGCGCAACGAGGCGGGCGAGATCCTCGATCTGGATCGCACCGTCGGTTCCTACCATCTGAAGGACGGTGCCTTGCTCTCATTGACCCTGAAGGCGGGGATCGCCGGATGAGCGGCCAAGTGGTGGATCCCGCAGTCTCGCGGATCAAATTCGATCGCGAGGTCGAACAGTTTCGCCGCCTGGACGTTCATCACGCCAAACGTCCGGCCGGCCGCCTTGGCGGTGTGCGCGCAGATCGACTTCACGAACTTCGACCTCTGGCCACCGTCGGTGAAATTCGTCGATCCGTTCAACGGCAAGGTGCTGAGCCTCGAAGGGGTCGGGCTGCCGTTTATCCGCAATACGCCCAGCGGCCCGCAGTCCATCCTCCAGGGCCATGGCGACGCGCCGGCGTTCCTATGCCTCCCGGGCGTGCGCGAGTATCACGACCACCCGGCGCATACGGGCGACAACTGGCTCCTGCACCGCGGCCACGGTGAAGGCGGCCTGCTCTTCATCGCCGACAAGATCTCTACCTATGGGGTGGAGACCATCACCGCCTGGCAGATCCAGATGCGCAATACGCTGCATCAGGGGCTGATGGCGGCATGACCGCGAGTCTCTCGCTCCTGGCGACCGTGCGGACGCCGCTCGCCGTGGCGGACGCGACCCAGCGCCACCTGAGCGCTAGCGGGCGCCAGGGCCTGGAAGGCATGGCGCTGTGGGCCGGGCATGTGGACGGTGACCAATTCCGGGTCAGCGAAGTGATCGTTCCCCAGCAGCAGGGACACCGGACGGAGCACGGCCTCGCAGTGTCCGTCCCGGGTGATGAGCTGCATCGCATCAACATCTACCTGCACCGCCAGGGTCTGCGGCTCATCGCACAGATCCATAGCCATCCGACCGAGGCCTATCACAGCGACACCGACGACCGTTACGCCATCGCCACGGCCTTGGGATCGCTGTCCATCGTGGTGCCGGATTTCGCGGTCCGGCCCTTCGCCCTGAACGATTGCGCGGTGTTCCGCCTGAGCAAGCGACCCTGGTGGCATGGCTCCAAGAGCGCCTGGTGGCGCGAACTGCCGCCGGCCGAGCTCACCCGCACCCTTATGCTGGAAGGCTGATCCATGGCGCTCGCCAATTTTTTCGATCGGGCGCTGCTGAGCGCCGCCCAGGCGCTGAACGGCGCCGACCTGGAGGTCATCCGTGAGCGGCTCGAAAGCCAGGTCATCGAGCTAGCGTTCGATCGCGCCGCTTTCTCCGCCGATGAAGGCCGAGCCATGTTGGACCTGTCGGTCCGGCTGCTGGCCCGGCTCTATCCGATCTTGATCTTGAAGCCGCTCGATGAGGCCGCCGCGACCGCTCTGCCGGGGCTGCAGGCTTTGGCGCTGGCGATCAATCCTGACATCGCCTTGTCGACAACTGATCCCGCCACCGTGCGATTGGTGGTGGGGCGCACCGCGGCGCCGGCCGGCACGACGACGATCTACATCGGGTCGGATCGGTGGCTGGCCAAGGTCTCGACCCGCTCGCCGCGCGGGGTCGGCGCCAGTCGACTGTTGTTTGGGGCGGGGGCGGCGGCCTGTCAGGGGGCGGCCAATGTCTTCCGCGCGGTGTTTGCGGATCTTCTGCCTGCCGGGCGGCTCGACAGCAACACGGTGCTCTCGTTGTTCGATTTCTCCACCGGCAAGGACGCCCTGCAAGGGCCCGATCTCGAGGCGGTAAACCTGGAGTCAACCGCCCTGGTGGGCCTGGGGGCGATCGGGAATGGCGCGGTCTGGGCCCTGGCGCGGGTCCCCGGGCTAACCGGCGACCTGCACCTGATCGATCACGAGCGGGTCGAGCTCTCCAACCTGCAGCGGTATGTGCTGGCCACCCAGGACGATGTGGGGCGAGTCAAGGTCGAGTTGTCCCGCCAGGCGCTGTGCGCCACGGGCTCCTTCCGCGCCACGGCGTTTGTAACGCGCTGGGATGAATATGTTCAGGGCCGCGGGCACTGCGTTCTGCCGCGTGTGGTTGTGGCGCTGGACAGCGCGGAGGACCGCATCGCCGTCCAAGCCGCCTTGCCCAAGCGGGTACTCAACGCCTGGACCCAGGCCGGTGACCTTGGGGTCTCACGCCACGACTTCCTGGGCGACCACGCCTGCTTGGCCTGCCTCTATCTTCCGGACGGCGTGGTGCCCCATGAAGATCAGTTGATCGCCCGGGCGCTCGGCTTGCCTGAGGATCCCGCTAACCTTCTGCCGTTGCGCGACCTCCTGGTGCTGGGCAAGCCGGTGGGTGAAGCTTTCGTCCAGGACGCCGCTGACCGTCTGGGCCTGCCGCCCGGAAGCCTGCTGAAATTCGCAGGCGAGCCCCTGCGCCAATTTTACGCAAAGGCGATCTGTGGGGGTGGTCTCGCTCCCACGGGCGCGGGACGCCCGCCGCTAGAGGCGCCGCTGGCGTTCCAGTCGGCGATGGCCGGGGTGATGCTGGCCGCCGATGTTGTCGCGGAGGCCGCGGGGCTGCGCGCCATCGCCTTGCCAACCAAGACCGTGCTCGACCTGACCCGGCCGGCCGGAAAGCGCCTGAGCCTCAATGTCCGCAAGCCCCCCGCCGGGGCGGCCACGCCCTGCATCTGCCAAGACCCAGATTTCATCGGCGCATACCGGGCCAAACACGGGCTTCCCGCCCTGCCGCCGCCCGCGCGCCAAGATGATGATCCTGTCGAAGCCGCAGGTCTTGAGGTTGTCAAATAGGGTATTCGCAGGTCGAGGCGAGGCCTCAGTGTCGGCCGGCAGGTGAAGTTGTCGCAACACGCGTAGATTGTGTCTTTCCAAGCGCCTATGATGTCGTCCCAGGGGAGGGGCCAGGATGCAGCTTTTCTTTGGCATGGCGGCGGACGGGCGAACGTTCCCTGACCACCCCGGCGGCGGCGCGGGCGCGGTGGACTGTGCGGTCGTAGGGCCTGCAGGGTTGGTCGACGCACTCGAAGCCCAACTAGGCCTGCTTGGCCCACCGGTCCCCAAAGCGGTTCGCATCGCGGCCTATGTGGCGAAGCTGCGCGCCGCTGGCGACAGCCGGTTCTGGTCGGCCTCTTTCAGCAAGGACCCGTGGTCGACCGCCGTCCAGTTGCTCGGTTGGCGGGACACCCTGGCGGCTGGGGGGTGGACCGGGGCCGCCCTTGGGTCTGTCCGGCTAGATGATTTGGCTGCGGCGGAGTCGGCCGGTGCGCCGATGCCGGCCGGACTTGCCGATCGTCTGGCCGCCTTGGTCACGGCGGTGGGCGTGCGGCCGGGCCTGCGCCTCAAGAAGCTTCGCCTCCTGGAACCCCGGGCGCGCTTTGCCCCGGCCTGGGGGCGCCTCCTGGACGCCCTGCAGGGCGCCGGCGTGGTGCTGGAGGACGGCGTTGCCGAACCCGCCGCTGGCCCTTCGACGGATCTTGGCCGAGTGCAGGCCACCCTTCGTGGCGAACCGTCCGAGGTCTTGGTAGGCGACGGCTCGTTCACCCTGGTCGAGGCGGACACTGCGCTGATGGCGGCCGAGGCGGTGGCTGACTGGCTGGCCGCCGGTGGCCAAGCCTCGTTGGCGGGCACGGTGGTGCTGGCGCCGGATGGCGACACGGCGCTGTTGGACCACGCCCTGGCGGCCCGCGGCCTTCCGGCGCTGGGCCTCTCCAAGCCCTCGCCCTGGCGGGGCGCCTTGCAGGTCCTGCCCCTGGCCTTCGCGGTTGCCTGGCGCCCGTTTGATCCCAAGGCGCTCCTGAATCTGCTGATGCTGCCGCGCCCGCCCATCGGGCGATTCGCGGCGGGCCGGCTTGCCCGCGTCCTTGTCGCCGAGCCCGGGCTCGATGGCCCGGCGTGGGTGCAGGCGTGGGAAGATATCGCGGCGACCCTGCTGGAGCGCGAGGACGAGCCCGACCCAGCTGCGGCCGCGCGCAAGGTGGCGCGCCGGGTGGAGCAGTGGCGGGCCTGGACCCAGGGCGGCCAGTTTGGCCGCGCCGAAGGCATGAGCGTCGCCAACGCGCGCCAGATTGCCGGCCGCGTGGCCGCATGGGCCGTGGCGACCGACGCGGGGCGCGGCGACGCCCTGTTTTTGGCCGTCGGCGCCGCGGCGGGTGCCTTTGTCCGCGCCATCGACGCCCTGGAGCTCGAGGTCTTGCCGGCGCTGCTGATCGAACGGGTGTTGGCCGAAGTCCTGGCCGAGGGCGTCGCCAACCCAGGTCATGCTGCGGAGGCTGGGGGACTGCGCGCGATCCATACGCCAGGCGCCCTTTGGGCGCCGGCCCCGCGGCTTGTCTGGTGGAGTTTCGTCGGACCCGGCGAGAAGGTGGCGCCCACCACCTGGAGCCGCGCGGAACAGGCGGTGCTGGCGGCCGCCGGCGTGGGGTTGGAGTCGGCCCCTGAGGCGGCGGCGCGGATCAGTGGCGGCTATGCTGACGCGGTGCTGCGGGCCGGCGAGCAGGCGCTGTTTGTCCGGCCGGCCCTGTCCGGCGCCGACGAGACGGTCGCTCACCCGCTAGAGCATCAGCTCCACCTCATGATCGAGCAAGCCGGCGAGCTTGTCCGCTGGAGGGCCGAGTGCCTTCTGGCGGAGCCGGCCGCGCAACTGGCTCAGCGGGTGCTGTCTCGGGCGGCCGTGGACATCATGGATGCACCGGCGCCGCGGGCCAGGTGGCGGGTCCCAGCAGCCGGGCTGGCCCGTCTGGCGAACCGCCGCGAGAGCGCCACCACCTTGGGCCGGCTGTTGAATTGCCAGTTGAGCTGGTTCGCTCAGGACGTCCTGCGCCTGCGGGCGGGCCGGTTTGCGGAAATTCCGGAGGCAAACCAGCTGTTCGGCAACCTGGCCCATGAGATCGCCAACCGCCTCCTACCGCCTGGTCCGCCGCCTGCGGTCGCCGATATCCGAAGCCGGGCCGCCGCGCTATTCGAGGAACTGCTGCCCAGGATGGCCGCCCCTCTTCAGCAGCCGGAATTCGCTGGCGAGCTGGCCGCGGCGCGCGAACGAGTCCCGGCGGCCCTGGAGGCGCTGGTGCAGACCCTGCACGCGCGCAGCCTTGAGGTGGTCGGCGCTGAGTTGGATCGCGAAGGCGAGGTGGGCGGCTTGGCCTTGCACGGCCGTTTGGACCTGCTGGTGCGTCAGGGGGCGACGCCGGCCGTGATCGACCTGAAGTGGACCCGCTCGGCACGGCGATATCGCGAGGAGATCGCCGAAGGTCGCGCCGTGCAGTTGGCGGTCTACGGAGCCATCGCCGAGCCCGGCACCGCCGCGACCGGCGCCTACTACCTATTGCGACAACGGCGGCTCTTCGCACCTCGCGGATCCTTGCTGGCGGAGGAGGACATCGAGGCGGTCCGCGGGCTCGACGAGACCTTGCATGGGGTGATCGACGACGTGGCGCTCTGGCGCTCCCAACTCGATGGCGGCAACCTCTTGGCGACGGGGGTGGGCGAAGCGGCGGATCACCGGCCGGCGGAGCTGATGTTCGAAGCGTCGAAGGAGCCGTGTCGGTTCTGTGATCTGACCGGCCTTTGCCGGGTTGGCGTGGAGGCGCTCTGATGGCTGGAACGATCCAGGTGGTCACCGCCGCTGCCGGCGCCGGCAAGACCACGCGCATCGTGGGCGACATCGCCGTGGATGTGGCCACGCGACCGCCTGAGGAGGTCGTGGCCACCACCTTCACCATCCGCGCCGCCGACGAATTGGTGCAACGGGCGCGCACCGCTCTGTTCGGTCAGGGTCGGGTGGACCTGGCTGGCCGGTTGTTGGGCGCACGCTTTGGCACGGTCAATGCCGTCTGCGGCCAGATCGTGGGCGAATTCGCCCTGGAGCTCGGCCGCTCGACCGCCACCAATGTCATCGCCGACACCCAGGAGCCGCTGATCTTCGCCATTGCCGCTGACGGGGCGATCGGGACCCATGCGGCGATCCTCAATGAGCTGGCGGAAGCCTTCGGTCATGACGATCCGCAACCGCCGGGCCGCGATCCGCCGGACTGGCGCAAGACGGTGCGGTCTATCCTGACCTTGGCCCGCGCCAACGGCCTGTCCGCTGACGCCTTGGCGGCTTCGGCGGAACGCTCAGTGGCCAGCTATTTGGAGCTGTTCACCCCGCCAGCGGCAGACGCCGCGCCGCTGGATGCGGCCTTGGCCGCCGCCCTGGCCGAGGCCGTCGCCCACGCCCCTGCGACACCGAGCGCTTCCGCGGTCAAAGGCGGGATCGACCGGGTGCGGGCCGCCCACATTCGCACGTCCCGTGGCGAAGCGCTGACCTGGTCGGTCTGGGCCGGCCTTTGCAAGGTCAGTTGTGCGCCCACCAAGGACGGCCGGGACTATGACCGGGCTTTGCAAAGCGTGGCCGCGGCCGCCGGGCGGCACGGTGAGCATCCCCGGCTGCGGGCCGATGGGGTGCGCTTTATCCGCGAAATCTTCAGCTGCGCGGCCCAGGCACTGCACGCCTACGAGGCGCACAAGGCGGAGCGCGGCCTGGTCGACTTCACCGATCAGGAGGCCCTGGCACTTCAGGTCCTGAGCGACCCTGAGCTGGCCGGCCGGTTGCAGGAGCGGATCAGCCGGGTCTTTGTGGATGAGTTTCAGGACTCCAGCCCACTGCAGTTGGCGGTGTTCACGGCCCTGGCCGAGATCGCCGACGCCAGCACCTGGGTGGGCGATCCGAAGCAGGCGATCTATGCGTTCCGCGGCGCCGATACCGAACTAACCCAAGCAGCTTTTGCCGGCGCGGCCGCGGCGGCAGAAGGTGATGTGTTGTCGGTGTCCTGGCGCAGCCGGCCTGACATTGTGCGCCTCGCCAACGCCGCCTTCGGTCCAGCCTTTGAGCGCATGGGCCTGCCGCCGGAGCGGCATGCCTTTTCCCGAGCGGCCCGCAGCGACGTCGGCTTCGACAAGGAGGCGCTGGCCTACTGGCCCCTGATGGGCAAGGTCGAAGAACAGGCGGCCGGCCTGGCCCGCGGCGTGCGCCGCGCGCTTGACGACGCGAGGACCTGGACGGTCGAAGAACCAGCGGGCGTTTTCCGGCCACTCCGGGTCGGCGACATCGCCGTGCTTTGTCGCACCAATACCGATGTGAGGCGGTTCGCGGCGGCGCTGAGCCGGGAAGGCCTGCCGGTGGCGGTCGAACGTCAGGGTTTGGCGCGCACGCCGCACGTTGAGCTGGCGTTGGCCGCCTATCGCTGGATCGCCGATCCCTCCGATCGCCTGGCTTTGGCCGAGATGGCGCGCTTCTTCGGCGACGACCCGGAGTCCGACGCCTGGCTGCACGCCGCTGCGGAGGAGGGCGAGGAGCAATTGCTTGCCGAGGTGCCGATTGCGTCGGCGCTGACCGCGTTGCGGTCTGACATCCTTGCCCTAACCCCGGCCGAGGCGCTCGATGCGATCCTGGCGCTGCCGCAGGTCATCGCCAAGGTCGAGGGATGGGGCGACCACGCGATCCGGCTTGACGATCTGGAGGCCCTGCGGGGGTTCGCGCGGACCTATGAGGCCGAATGTCTGTCGTCCGGCGCGCCGGCGACCCCATCGGGCTTCCTGCTGGCGCTGAAGGCCGCCGATCCGGAGCGGCCGCCAAGCCTTGCCGCCGACGCGATCCAGGTGATGACCTACCATGGCGCCAAGGGCCTTGAATGGCCGATGGTGGTGTTGGCCAGCCTGTCTTGGGATCCCAAGGCACGGCTGTTCGAGCCGGCCGCGGAGGTGGATGGTGAGCTCGATTGGCGCCGGCCCTTGGCGAACCGGTGGATCCGCTACTGGCCTTGGCCTTACGGGCTCTCCGGTTCGGGAAGCGATCTTGAGGTCAGCGCTGTGGGGTCGGTCATGGGCCAGGCCGCCTCGCGTAGGGCCGTGCAGGAAGACACCCGCCTACTCTATGTCGGGGTGACCCGGGCGCGCGACTATCTGGTGTTTGCTCCCCCGGCCAAGGGGACTCTGAACTGGCTGAAAGTTCTCGACGCGCCAGATGGGCCGCCGCGGCTGACGTTCCCACCCGAAGGCGACAACCTGATCCAAGTGGGCGATGAGACCTTCGTCGCGGATGTGCAGCCCCTTGCCGCCGGCGATGACGCCGCAGATCGGGCTATCCAACAGACCTTTGTTCGGCCGGCAGCCCCAGAGCGGCCGGCAGCGGCGCCGCTGCATCTGCGGCCAAGCGCTGCTCAGGGGGAGGCGGGCTGGCGTATCGTTGAGACGCTGGATCTTGGCCCGCGGCTTCGGCTCGACGGCGTCAGCGACATGGCGAGCCTTGGCGAAGCCGTTCATGCCATCCTGGCCTACGACAGTCCGGGCCGCACCCTTGCCGTGCGCGAGGCGGACGCCCAAGCCATCCTCGACCGGTGGGGTGTCGCCGGGTTCTCTGCGCGTAACGCACTCGAAGCGTCTGATCGTCTTCACGGGGCGCTGAACCAAAGATGGCCGACGGCACAGCGCAGGCCGGAAGTTCCGGTGACCGCGACCCTGGGCGAGCAACTCGCGACCGGGCGGATCGACTTGCTTATCGAGACGGCCACGGGGTTCGCCATCATCGATCACAAAAGCTTCCCGGGGTCGCCCGATCAGTGGGCGGACCGGGCGATCCACTATGCCCCGCAGCTCGCCGTCTACGCTGAGGCGGTGCGGGCGGCCACTGGCCGGCCCTGTGAGGAACTCTTCATTCACATGCCGATTGTCGGCGCTCTTCTGCGGGTGGCCAGATCGGGGAATGACGGGGGCGCGCCATGATCGAGGTATATCCCAACCTCTTCGTCGGATCTCAGGACGATGAGGCGGCCATTCGCGGTCAGGCCGGCTGGTTTGTGGTGCACGCCTGCAAGGAGCCTTATCACCGCCATGCGCTTGGCTACACCGCGCAGGGGGCGCCGAAGCAGCACCCGGAATATTTGCTGGCGGAGCGACCAGGGCGATTGATCCTCAACCTGGTCGATGTTGCGCAGGTCGCCTTCATCGCGCCGATAATCGTGGACACGGCGCTGGGCGCTGTCGACCGCAATATCGCAAGCGCCAAGGTCTTGATCCACTGCAACCAGGGCCTTTCGCGGTCGCCGTCGATCGCCTTGCTCTATCTGCTGAAGCACACCGACGCACTAGGGTCTCAAGAGCCCGCAGCGGCTCTGGCCGCCTTCCGCAAGCTTTACCCGCCCTATGCGCCCGCTCAGGGCATGGCGGACTATGTGCGGCTGAACTGGGCGAAATACCTGCCGCCAGCGAAATCCTAATCGCACGCTTCCTGTGGTCAGGGACGGGGTAGAGTGTCCCCCAGCTTCAGTGAAATGAGCGAGGGGCGTTTCTCCCGAAGCTTGTTTGCGATGGGAGCGCGCTTATGGCGGGTAGCAATGCTGGAGAGAATTCGGAAATCCAGCCCCTTGACCCCGGTGGTATCGCAGTTGGTATGGGTTCGGAGCCTGACCAGAAAGTTCAATAGTTACAATGCGCAATTCGACCTATTGACCATCGAGTGGGCACTCTGCGGAAACCTGATCAATAATACTCGACCATCGCCACGCCTATGCGCAGTAGCGCGCGGGGTCCGGGCAGCTTCGTTGAGCGCGAGGTCGTCGCCTGCGAGCACAGATCCGCCAACTCGGGCAGGCTCTCCGTTGCTAGCTACCGGATCGCGGCGCAACCAGCCAGCGTCGTTGCCATCTTCGTAGCCAACCGCGATCATCAGGATGCGAAACCCGGTGATCTCATCGAGTCCACGAACCACAGGGCCCTGCATGCGCGGGTCGTCGATGCAGATGGTAAGGCACTACACGATTCCCAACCTCTGCCCGACTGGCCGAAGAGCCAGTAACCCACCGTCGGAAAACTGCACATCGCCATTGAACCGGGTCTCGATGAACTTGCCAGGGCAACAGGTGACAGACCAGGGAGAAATGGGTATTTGTAACCGAGGCATGCATGGTATTCCACCGTGGTAAAGGTTTGTCTCGACAGCAAACTCACACACCGTATCAATGGCCTACACGTTGTTCGCCGACCTTCGTGCATGATGTAAATTAGTGAGTATAACTGGTGAATCTAGCGTCATTGATGGTCAAATCGGCTCGGTCCTTTGCGACATTGCCTGCCGTCACCGCCGGCGGAAAAACCAGGGGATACGCAGAATTCGTGCAGCGGTTCGGGGCCGTCGCCGCGGCATTTACCGCTATGGGCCTCCAACGCGGAGATCGCGTGGTGTTGTGGATGGATAACTGTGCGGAGGTCCTTGAATGCCTCTTCGCTTGCTGGACAGCGGGATTATGTGCAGTTCCAGTCAACGCCAAGTTGCACGAACGTGAGGTTTTGCATATCGCAACGGACTGCTCTGCTGGTCTACTGATTGGAACTCCAAGACTCGCGAGGTTGAGCAGTTCGATCTCGTCCTCCGGCATCCGCGTGATCTCGACCGAAAGTGACGAGTACGAGTGGATGGCCTCAAATGAGCCGCTGCCGCCGGTGCAACTTCACTCTGGAGATATCGCCTGGATATTCTACACGAGTGGCACAACCGGCCGGCCAAAGGGAGCGATGCTGAGCCATCGCAATCTGCTGTTCATGACGATGAGCTATTACGCCGACGTCGACACCGTCACCTCGGATGATACAAAGCTCCACGCTGCGCCGATGTCACATGCTTCGGGCTTGTATTCACTCCCATTTTTGCTGAAGGGAGCGCACAACATTGTTCTTCCGTCGTTCGATACTGCCGAGATCGCTGAAGTGCTCGAACGCCACGACAACGTTTCGATGTTCGCGGCCCCGACGATGTTGACGCGTATGATCGGAGGCGGCTTTGCCGCGTCTGCAAAAGTTCGCAGTTTCCGCACCATCTACTACGGCGGAGGCCCGATGTACGTTGCCGATCTGGAGCAGGCGCTCGAGATTTTCGGGCCGACGCTTTACCAAATCTACGGCCAGGGCGAGTCGCCGATGACAATAGCTGGTCTGTCCAAAGCGGCTCACATCGTCTCCGACGGTGGTAGTGTCGCTGAGCGACTTGGATCCTGCGGAGTTGCCCGCACGGGCTGCCTACTACGTGTTGTAGACGATGATGGGCGTGACCTTCCACTGGGTGAGACCGGCGAGGTGGTCACGCGCAGCGACTGTACGATGTCCGGATATTGGGGGAATGAAGCCGCGACGGCGTCGGCACTCAGGAACGGTTGGCTGTACACCGGAGACGTAGGCTATCTCGACGGGAGAGGTTTCCTTACGCTGCTCGACCGGTCCAAGGACATGATCATCAGCGGTGGAAGCAACATTTATCCGCGCGAGATCGAGGAAGTTCTTTTGAGGCACCCGGCGGTCGCAGAGGTTTCCGTCATCGGACGGCCGAACGCGGAGTGGGGAGAGGACGTGGTCGCGTTCGTTGTCATCAAACCAGATCAGTCTGTGTCCGATGCGGAATTCGACCAACTGTGTCTCGATAATATTGCCCGCTTCAAGCGTCCGAAGCTCTACCGGCGGATAAAAGACCTTCCGAAGAACAACTACGGAAAAGTCCTCAAGACGGAGCTTCGGGAGAAGCTAAAATCGGAGTGCCAATCGTGAGAGATGTCGTCATCGCCGGGATAGGTTCCACCGTCCGTCTTCGGCAAGCACCCGGATACAGACATTCAGACGCTCGCTATCCGAGCAGCTGCGGCCGCGATCGCGGACTCAGGAATATCGCGCGACGAAGTCGGCGCGCTGTATCTTGGTAACTTCGTTTCCGGGCCGCTGACCGGCCAGGAAGTGCTTGCGGGTCTCGTTGCGGACGGCCTCGGACTACCGCAGATTCCTTGCACCAAGGTCGAGGGCGCCTGCGCTTCCGGCGGTATTGCCTTTCGGCACTCCTATATGGCGATCGCCAGCGGCATGTGTGATGTCGCGATCGCAGTGGGTGTAGAGAAGATGACCTCCGCCGACACAGCAACCATTACGGCTGCTCTAAACTGCGCGCTAGACAACCGCAGCGATGGTGGCAGCGGATTGACGTTTCCTGGATTGTTTGGCTTGGCTTGGCGCGTCCATGCAGAACGCTACGGCACCACGCGGGACCAAGTCTCGGCCGTCGTCCGCAAGAACAAGGCCAACGGACTTTTAAACCCCTTGGCGCAGATGGGAGCCTCTCTCACATTCGAGCAGATCGAACAATCTACTCCGATCTGCGACCCGCTGCGCTTGTTCGATTGCTGTCCGGCGAGCGATGGTGCCGCGGCTGTCGTACTGGTCGCGGCTGACCGAGCATGTTCTCTCAAGCGCTCCCCAATCCGAGTGCTGGCTTCCGTGCAGACGAGGGGAAGTGCACGCATCGCAGGTCATCCAGACCTCTGTACATTCGAAGCGACGGTAGATGCGGCCAAGCTCGCATATGGAAAGGCGGGAATTGGTCCATCCGACATAGATTTTGTGGAACTTCATGACTGCTTCTCCATCGCAGAAATCATTGATGCGGAAGATCTGGGTTACATTCCGCGCGGTCAGGGCGGTATTTTCGCGGCTGAGGGAAGGACTGCCGTCGGCGGCGACCGGCCAATCAACCCGAGTGGCGGACTGCTTTCGAAGGGACATCCCGTTGGTGCTACCGGCATCGGACAGATTTACGAGACGGTTCTCCAGCTTCGCGGTGAGCATCCCAATCAGGTGGCCGGCGCGCGCATCGGGTTGACGCACAACCTCGGCGGTACGGGCGTCGCGTGCACGGTCAACATCCTTGGGGCTCCCAATGCTTGAGAACACCGAGTTTGTTGCGGTGCGCTGCCCGGCCTGCGGCATGCTGGACGTCGGTCCGTCGTCGATCTGCAGGTCCTGCGGTTCTAATCCGATGGGCGAGATCCGCGTGGCCGGTACCGGACGACTGGTTTCGTGGACCGTGATCCGCCGCGCGCCGACGCGCTTCAAGGGCCAGGCGCCGTACGTGGTTATGGTTGCTGATCTCGACTGTGGCCTGCGGGTCACGGGCCGGTGGGCGGGCGAGATAGAAGCCCTCACTTCGGGCGTAACCGTATGTTGCGTCGGACACCAAGAAGAAATCGTTTTTTTCGATTTAGCGAAGGAACGTCAATGATGACCGACATCATCACCGAGAAACACGACAACGTAACGCTGATCAAGATCAATCGTCCGGAGAAAATGAATTCGCTCGATTTCGCGTCCAATGATGAGATGGTCGAGGCCTGGAAGGAATTCGACCGCGACGACACCGCTCGCGCAGCGGTCGTGATCGGCGTCGGCGACAAGGCCTTCTGTGCCGGAGCGGATCTGAAGACCTACACTATCAACTTCGCCGGCCGGCCGGCGCCCGAATTCCGCCGGCGCTACACGGATGGCCCCGGGTTCGCCGGCATCACGCGCAACATGGATATCGGTAAACCGATCGTTGCTGCGGTCAACGGTTTTGCGATCTCAGGTGGCTTTGAGCTTGCGCTCGCCTGCGACTTACGGTTCTGTACGCCGAATGCCGAGTTCGCCCTGCAGGACGTCAAATGGGGATTCCATGCCTGTGACGGCGGGCTTATCAGGCTCCCGCGTATCGTCGGCTATGGCAACGCCATGGAGATTGTCCTTTCTGGAGATAGAATTGGAGCTGAGCACGCATTGCGGATTGGCCTCGTGAACCGCATTTTCCCGTCAGAGAAACTGCTCGACGAAACGATGAAGTATGCGGCGATGCTCGCGTCTCGGGCGCCGCTCGCGCAGCGTTTCGCGAAAGACGTAATGGTGCGCACAGCGGCGATGCCGCTTGACGAGGCCCTCAAGTTCGAATCCCGTTCGTTCTATGACCTTGGCCAGACCGAAGATATCCAGGAAGGTACGGCCGCGTTTCGCGAGAAAAGGGAAGCTATTTTCCACGCTCGGTAGACGACCTCAGCCTGCAGGGCGAGTTGATGAGCGTCTTTTTGGTTGCAATGAGTGCGTACAAGGAAATGAATCACACACATCGCGCGAGCTCATCGCGAAACGGTGGTGGGCACAGACGGCGAACGAGTTGACCGGGCGCGTATAGTGAGCCTGAGCACAGTAATTGATGTGAAAGGCAGGAGAACTGAGCACGGTGTATTAGATTTCTTGAAACGTTCTTATCATTGAAATTGCTCAGAAAACATATTGTTGACTGACAAGATCCTCGCTGCGCTGGAACGCGACGTGCTGCCATGGCAGCGGGGCTGGGATCAGGGCATCGCCGGCGCGCCGATGAACCCGACAACGGGACGGATCTATCGTGGGATCAACAACCTGCTGCTCCGCATGATGCAGGACGCGGCTTTCAACGGCGATCCGCGCTGGTGCTCATACCGGCAGGCGCAAGCCCGTGGCTGGCAGGTCCGCAAGGGCGAACGCGGCACCACCGTCGTGTTCTACCGCAATCTTCAGGGGCGGGGCGGCGAGGACGGGAATACGTGTCTCGTCTCTCCTGATGCCGCAGGGGAGGGGGCGTGCCCGTTCTTCATGCTGCGCGCCTCCATCGTCTTTCATGCGACCCAGATCGACGGCATTCCCGTCTATAACCCACCGGGGATCGCAGCCGAGCTCTGGCGTACGCCCGAGGCGGTCCAGACGATCCTCGACAACAGCGGTGCCACGATCCACTACGGCGGCTCGCAGGCTCGTTTCGTCCCGTCACGGCACTGCACTGCATCTACCTGCCGCCGAAAGGTGCGTTCAGGAGCGATGCGGCGTTCGCCCACAACGAGCTGCGCGAAATAGGTGTTGCTGCAAGTGTCCTTGTTGTAGTCTATTGAAGAGTGGCCAGGTCGTCATAATTTGGTTTCGATTTGGGTTTCGCTGATCCGCTTGTAGACGAAGGGAATGAGGCCTTTTTGGACCGCGACCTCTTGCATATCGACGGGCAATTGGCGTGCGTCAACGATTAGTCCGTCCACTTCGATCAGCCAGGAGAGGGAACTGCTTTCGAGGCGGCTTGGCAGCGTCCAATTGTGGTCAAACTGATGCATGGACAGTGCCGTTCGTACCAGCTTGGCCTTGTTGCCACCAGTGCTCGGGGCAATGCCAAAATAGCCGCAAAGGTCAGCCATCGCCATATAAGGCGCTGTCGATCTATCACTCAGAAAATTGACTTGCCCCAGGGCATAAAGCACAGCGCAGGCCCAGGTCTGCGAGTGGCCATTGGTCAGGGGGCTCGGCCGCTTTCGACAAAGTGCTGCGATCGCATAGCGGGCCAGCTCGGCATACTCATGATCGAGATGTTCGTCGCAGAACCCGTCGGTCAACGCAATCAACGCAGCTAACGGGCCCTCCCAGCATTTTGGAACTTTCATCGATTTCGTTGTCGTCATTTCCATAAACCTGTTCCCGTTAGTCTGATGATGGCATCATCTATATCAAACAACATTTTTTGTATTTCTTGCCACTACCGCAAGGACATTGGTCATTGCGGCCGATTTTCTTCGGTTCAGATGGCACATGAATATCAGGCATTAGGCGATCAGAACGTTGCGATGGCGCCCAATCCGAGGGCATAATCGAATAGCGCGGTGCTGATGTTGCACGATTCTCTCTCAGCCCGAGTTCGATTTCCACATCCTCAACATCGCCAGCGATTGAGATGTCAACATCGTTACGCCGGAATACGTCACGTATCATATCAATCGACTCAACCGCGTGCAAATCTATCAGTGTCGACACGGCAAATCCATTGATCGCCGCGTCCGTGTCGGAATTCGGTTCCAGCCTTTGCACCAGGATCTCTATGCATTCACCGCGACAGTCTGGATTTCGTTCGGCTATTTCCTGCAACCCGGATAGTGCTATTGCAACGGCACGAGAGGTGTTCCCTCGGTCCCTCACGAATCCGGCAATATGCGGAATGGCCGCCGGCCCAATCATGCCGAATACAACTGGAAGCTCGAGATCGACCGCATCATCATCTTCGCGCATCTTCAGAAGGGCGAGCAAGGGTTGAACCGACGTCTCGGCCCGCAACTGAGCTAGAGCGCGCCAGGCATGGACGGGTGCCCAGACTGCGCTGGAGTTCGGATCGCCGTCGTGCAACTCGGCATCGCAAGCCATTCTGATCAACGCGCCGACGTGAAGCTGATCGAGGCCGAAAGATGCGGGATAATCGGGCCATTCCGCGAGGGTGCAGAAGCCAGTCTCGCCAATCATAAGCAATTGACGAACCGGGGCGGGATCATCGCCGTAAGAATCAACGCCTTGTATGCCATCCATTGAACGTTATCTCCTCTCTTTTTGTCGGGTTCAGACGCTGTGGATCTCGAACTGAGCCGACTGCTTGTGCCTATTTGTGGCGAGGTCGTGCGCATCCAAGTGATCCTCGCCTATTGTTGCGCAATGCAGCAGGATTAGGTTCTCGCTCGCCAGCATGCGCTTTTCCTCTGCGTGCCGTCGGGCGTCGGCACGCAGCCGAGCAAACTCCGCCTCAAGTTCCGTCACTCGCGCCGCCAGGTCCTTCGACGGTCCTGGCCCTGCCGCGGCTGCTGTTATTTCGTCCAGGATGTCGTGATGGGTTGCATAGAGCGGATTTCGGCTTCGGGCCGCCTCTTTTTGGCAACCGCCGACGGCGTGATCCGGACAGGTTCGCCGGCACGCTGAGGGTGGCGGCCTTCACGGCGCACCAATCTCGCATATGCCGCGCGATACGCGTGGTCGAGAACCGCACGGCGATCACCTGGTCGGTCCGGGAATTCCGGACCCGCCCGGGGAAGCGTCCCCGGCCCGACCGGGCACCACGCATCCGGATCACGGAGCAGAACATCATCGAAATCGGTTCCTGACAGGAGATCCCGACATGGCAAAAATCTCGCAACCGACGTCGAACTTGCAGCTATCATTAGCGGAATTGTCGCCGCTGCCCCGCGGCACGACGAACCGCGCTACCGCACATTCCTTGAAACGATCGCCGAAGGGATCGGTGGTTATCATTGCCTTGCTAACGGTGTGGTAACTACCCCGGCGGAGGACCTGCCGCAATGGACCGTGGCTTTCCGGGCCACGGTCGATACCGCAGATGATGGGGGGCCGTTCGCCCTCATCGACACCGACATCGAGGTCAAGGAGTGGCTTGCCGAAGGACAATCCGAAACCGAGGAAACCCGATAAGACGACGACGGCTCAGATCTTGACTTTACCCTGCTTGATGATCGGCTTTTTCCGCAGCTTTGTCGTGGTCACGGCATCCGTCGTGGTCTCTGTTGCTGCTTCGGTCGCGGTCTCCGGCTCGACGGCGGTGACGGCGGATGCCGATGGGACTTCTTCCGGAGCCG
>NZ_NCJX01000158.1:0-2883 GCF_002282635.1 Acidiphilium sp. 34-64-41
ACCAAAACGACCGTGAGCCAGTTTTTGAAGCCATCATGGGTATGGCACAGGCCTTGAATATTCCAGTCACGGTTGAGGGTGTTGAAACCCCCCGTCAATTGCAATACGTTCGGGATCTCGAATGTGACTTCGTGCAAGGTTATTTGCTCGCGCGACCTATGGACGAAAATGATATATTAAAGTTTATTGCCGGCGGCAACTGTATAACTGACGCGGAAGCAAAAGCGGCTGACAGGCAGGACTGAGAAAGAATCTTCCTCTTGGAGCCTGACGCCGAATGATAGTTGTGTGATTTCAGTACGTTGTGCGTCGGTCTGTTTTTCATAACGAGTGGAAATCCGATGCTTGCCTATCCGGTTGTCACCCAGGGCTGTTCAACCCTCTGAACTGACGGTTCACTGAGTCCGATATGCAACAGGACGTCGGAAATTGAGGCGTCGGGCATTTTGTGGATTCCCGAGTGGATCGATCTGGGATTCGTGGGGAGGTAACCGATTCGGAGGTTACCATGCTGATTCCGGGGTCAATTCGCCCAGCATTCCGAGAGTAACTCGCCCGGTATTCCGGGATTTATTCGCCCACCCATTCCGACGTTAATTCGCCCACCCGTTCCGACTTCAATTCGCCCACCTGGGCGGGTTCGAGGCGGGGCCGGATTGAGGTTGCTGCTGGTTTGTTCAGGTTCACTCCCTTTGGCTGATCAAGGGAGCAGATGAATGCCAGTGGAGCGGATAGCGATGCGCGATGTGCGCGAGATTGTGCGGCTGAGAATGGCGGGTCTATCGACCCGGCAAGTGGGCATCCGGGTTGGGGTCGCGGCATCGACGGTGCGCCTGACGCTGAAGCGGCTGCAGGCGGCGGGACTCGATGGTCCGGGGGCTTTGGCGCTGCCCGAAGCGGCATTGGGAAGTCGGTTGTTTGATGGTGCGGCGGGTAAGCGGCCAGGTCATCGGCGGGTGGATGAGCCGGATTGGACCCAAATCCGCAGGGAACTGCAGCGCAAGCATGTAACGCTGTCGATCTTGTGGGACGAGTATATCGCCGAGCATCCGGACGGGTACCGCTACAGCCGGTTCTGCGAGCTTTACAGAACCTGGGAAGCCCGGTTGCCGGTGACGATGCGTCAGACCCACGCCTCGGGCGAGAAGCTGTTCGTCGACTATGCCGGCGACACGGTGCCGGTGGTGATCGACCGGCTGACCGGTGAGACGCGCGCGGCGCAGATCTTCCTCGCGGTTCTTGGCGCATCGAGCTTCACCTACGCCGAAGCTACCTGGACCCAGACGCTGCCAGACTGGATCGAGGCGCATAACCGGACGTTCGCCGCGATCGGCGGAGTGCCTGCGCTGCTGGTGCCCGACAACGCCAAGGTCGCGATCATCCGGTCCTGCCTCTACGATCCCGAGGTGAACCGGACCTACACCGACATGGTGCGCCATTACGGCACCGCCGTTCTCCCGGCGCGCCCGCGTCGGCCGCGCGACAAGGCGAAGGCCGAGGTGGCGGTTTTGCTGGCGGAGCGATGGCTGCTGGGCAAGCTGCGCAACCGGGTGTTCCACAGCCTTGCCGAGCTGAACGCCGCCATCGGCGAATTCTGCCTCTGGCTGAACGAGCAGCGGATCATCCGCCGTCTGGGTGCAACCCGCCGGCATCTGCTGGAGACCCTCGATCGCCCGGCGCTGAAAGATTTGCCAGCTCAATCTTATGTGCTGGCGCAATGGCGGCGCCGGCGGGTCGGCATCGATTACCACGTCGAGATCAAGAAGCATTTTTACTCGGTCCCGTACCGACACGCTCGCGCCGAGGTCGAGGCCCGGTTCACCGTGCGTACGGTCGAGATCTTCCTGCGCGGCGAACGGATCGCCGTACATGCGCGTGGGTCGGGCAACGGCAAGCACACGACGATCACCGAGCACATGCCCTCCAGCCACAGGCGCCATGGCGACTGGACCATCGCGCGGATCAATCAGGAAGCGGCTCTGCTCGGCCCCTCGGTCGCGACATTCTGCACACTGATCCTCGAACGCCGGCCACATCCCGAGCAGGGATTCCGCGCCTGCATCGGCATCCTGCGCCTGGCCCGCACGGTTGGGGCGGATCGGCTCGACGCCGCGGCCGAGCGCGCGCTCACGATTGGTACCCTGACCTATGGCTCAGTCAAATCCATCCTCGATCACCGGCTCGAACGAGCCGCCGGCGCAGCCAATCCCGATCCCACCCCGATCCGTCACCCCAACATCCGGGGCGGCGGATATTTTCACTGAAGAGAAGGAGACAACTCATGCTGAACCATCCGACCCTCGACCAGATCCATCAGCTCGGCCTTGCGGGCATGGCCCGCGCGTTTACTGAACTGGACACCAATCCCGAGACCCCTGGCCTCAGCCACGGCGAGTGGCTTGGCCTGCTGCTGGACCGCGAGATCACCGCCCGGCGCGATAAGCGTCTCACCACCAGGCTACGTTATGCTCGGCTACGCCACAACGCCACGATCGAGGACGTCGATTACCGGAGCGTCCGCGGCCTTGATCGGGCGCTGTTCCAGAAGCTCATCCAGGGGGACTGGATCGACGCCCACGATAATCTTGTGCTGAGCGGTCCGACCGGTGTGGGCAAATCATGGTTGGCTTGCGCCCTCGGTCATAAAGCTTGCCGCGATGATCGCCCGGCGCTCTATCAGCGCGCGCCAAAGCTGTTCACCGAACTGGCGGTTGCTCGCGCCGAGGGACGCCACGGGCGGATGATCCGTACCCTTGGCGCCGTCAACCTGCTGATCCTCGACGACATGCAGCCCACGGCCGAGACCGTCCAGCGCCCGTCGCGGCACTCCGACCCCAAGAGCTCGAGGCCAGATCCAAGCGCCCATTCTGCATTTTTGAGCAT
>NZ_NCJX01000086.1:0-20533 GCF_002282635.1 Acidiphilium sp. 34-64-41
CGCGAGCGGCGAATGACATCGAGATCGGCGAAGCGGGCGAGGGTGGAGAGACCGGTGGCGGCGTTGTATTTGTCGAGCTGGTCGGTCGCGGCCGAGCGGTTGGCGATGACGCCGCCGAGGCGGACGTTATAGTTTTTCGCCTTGGCCGCGATTGCCGCAACGATGCGGTTCATGGCAAAGATGCTGTCGAAATCATTGGCGGTGACGATCAGGGCGCGATCGGCGTGCTGCAAGGGGGCTGCGAAACCGCCGCACACGACATCGCCCAGCACATCGAAAATCACCACGTCGGAATCTTCGAGCAGATGATGCTCTTTCAGGAGTTTGACGGTCTGGCCAACGACATAGCCGCCGCAGCCGGTCCCGGCGGGCGGGCCGCCGGCTTCGACGCATTGGACGCCGCCGTAGCCCTGATAGACGAAATCCTCGACGCGGAGGTCTTCCGGGTGGAAATCGACCGCTTCGAGCGCATCGATCACAGTGGGGACCAGGCGCTTGGTGAGGGTAAAGGTGGAATCGTGCTTGGGGTCGCAGCCGATCTGGAGCACGCGTTTGCCGAGACGGCTGAAGGCGGCTGAAAGGTTCGACGATGTCGTGCTCTTGCCGATGCCGCCCTTGCCGTAGACCGCGAACACTTTGGCGCCGGTGATTTTGATGTGCGGGTCGAGTGCGACCTGCAAACTGCCTTCGCCGTCACCGCAGGAGGTGCTGCAGCTTGAGCCGCCGATGCGTTCTGCGAGTTTGTTGACCGTGCTGATGTCGTTCATGCTGCGCGCTCCATATCCAGCCCTTCGAGCCGGTCTTCCAGTTCGGCACCGGCGGCGCGCAGCGCTTCGAGCGTGGCGTCATCGGGTGTCCAGTAGTTGCGTTCGTGTGCTTCGAGCAGGCGTCCCGCGATTTTGGCTGAGGCGATCGGGTTGAGCTTCGCGATGCGGTCGCGCATTTCGGGATCGAGCACGAAAACATTGCTGATTTCGCGATAGATCCAGGGTTCGACCTGGCCGGTGGTGGCCGACCAGCCGAGCGTGTTGGTGACCGAGGCCTCGATGTTGCGCACGCCTTCCGAGCCATGGCTCAGCATCGCCTCGAAATATTTCGGGTTCAGCATGCGGGTGCGGGTTTCGATCGAGACCTGTTCGCTCAGCGTGCGGATCGTGCCGTCGCCGGTGGTCTGATCGCCGATGTAGAGTGCAGCATCGGTGCCGCGGGCGGCTTTCACCGCGCGGCTCATGCCGCCGAGGCCATCGAAATAATGATCGATGGTGGTGACGCCGAGATCGAGCGAGTCGAGATTTTGATAGGCAACATCGACGGTTTTCAGGATCGCACCGAACACCGCATCGTGCCGCTCAGCACGGCCGGCGACACCATAGGCGAATCCCTTGCGTTTGACGAAGGCGTTGCCGAGCTCATCCTCGTTCTGCCAGGCGCCGGAATCGACCAGCTGGTTGACGTTGGCACCATAGGTGCCGTCGCCGTTGCTGAAGACGCGGAGTGCGGCGTCTTCGATGCTACCGCCGTGCTGGGCGATGAAATCCTGCGTGTGCTTGCGGATGAAGTTCTGGCTGGCCGGTTCGTTGATTTCGGCGGCGAGCAGGGCGGCTTCGGCGAGGAGTTTGGTTTGCAGCGGCAGCAGGTCGCGGAAGATGCCGGACAACGTGATGACCACATCGATGCGCGGGCGGCCGAGTTCATCGAGCGGGAGGAGTTCGGCGCCGGCGAGGCGGCCGTAGGAGTCGCGGCGTGGCCGTGCGCCCATCAGCCAGAGCGCCTGGGCGATCGGGCCGCCTTCGGATTTTAGATTGTCCGAACCCCAGAGCACCAAGGCGACGGTTTCCGGCAGTGCGCCGGACTCGGCCTGGTGGCGGGCGATCAGCCGGTCGGCCTGGCGGGCACCATCGGTGACGGCGTAGGGGCTCGGCATGCGGAACGGATCGAAGCCGTAGATGTTGCGCCCGGTCGGCAGGATGGCGGTGTTGCGCAGGATGTCGCCGCCCGGTGCGGGGCGGATGTAATGACCATCGAGCGCGGCGATGATGGCGGGGAGTTCGCTGTCAGCACCGAGCAGCGCATCGAGCCGTTTGCGCTCGACGGGATCGGTGATGTTGGCGGCGTTCAGCAGATCGGTACGCTGTTCGGCGTTCGGCGGGCTGCCGACCACGTGCAGGCCCATCGGGATGAGTGAGTATTCCAGATCGAGCAGGGCGATGCCGAGTTGCGCGATGGCGGGCTCGGCCGTGTCGCCCCAGGCGGGCTCGGCCTTGGCGAGATCGAGCTTGGCGGCGTCCGCCTGGATCAGCGCTTCAAGGTCGAGTCGTTCGGATGCCGGCGCGTCCGGCGGCAGGCTGCGCCATTGCAGGATGGTGGCCTTGAGATCGGCGAGGCCGCGATACAGCCCGGCCTGGGTGACCGGCGGGGTGAGGTGGCTGATCAAAGTCGCGTTGGCGCGGCGCTTGGCGAGCATGCCCTCGGACGGGTTGTTCGAGGCGTACAGATAGAAATTCGGCAAATCGCCGATCAGCCGGTCCGGCCAGCATTTGCCGGTCATGCCGGCCTGTTTGCCGGGCATGAATTCGAGCGCGCCGTGGGTGCCGAAATGCAGCACGGCGTGAGCCGCGAAATCCTCGCGCAGCCAGCGGTAGAAGGCGCTGAACGCATGGGTGGGGGCGAAGCCGCCTTCGAACAGCAAGCGCATCGGGTCGCCTTCGAAGCCGAAGGCAGGCTGGACGCCTATGAAGATGTTGCCGAGCTGCGCGCCGACCACGAAGATCGAGGACCCATCGGTGTTCTGCCGGCCGGGCGCGGGGCCCCACATTTTCTCGATTTCGGCGAGATGCGGTTCGCGGCGCACGTGATCGTCGCGCGGGATTTTGACCGCGACATTGGCGGGCGCGCCGTATTGCGCGGCGTTGCCGACGCAGATCATGGCGCGCAGGGCTTCGACATCGGCCGGCATTTCGACGGTGTAGCCAGCGTCGCGCAGGGCGGTGAGCGTGTTGAACAGCGACTGGAACACCGAAAGATAGGCGGCGGTGCCGGTGGCACCCGCGTTGGGCGGGAAGTTGAAGATGACGAGGCCGATGCGGCGATCGGCGCGGGCCGCCTTGCGCAGGCGGATCAGCCGGCCGACGCGGTTGGCCAGCATCGAGGCGCGCTCGATATGGACCGACATGGCGCGGGCGTTTTCGCCGGTGCCGCCGACCCTGCCGCCGAAGGTCATCGGCACGATGCCGCCATCGAGTTCGGGCAGGGCGACCATCATGGTCGCCTCGATCGGCGTCAGGCCGCGCGGGTCGGCTTCCCAGGCGGAGATCGGCTGGAATTCCAGGGCGTGGGCCGACATGTATGGCACGTCGAGCGCTGCGAGTGCTGCTTCGGCGGCTTTGGAATCGTTGTAGGCGGGGCCGCCGACCAATGAAAATCCGGTCAGAGAGATCACCGCATCGACGGTGGGAATGCCGTCCTTGACGAAGTATTTGTCCATCGCGGGGCGGGCATCGAGCCCGGCGGCGAACACCGGCAGGACCTGATAGCCGCTCGCTTCGATCGCGGAGATCACGCCATCGTAATGGGCGCAATCGCCGGAAATCAGCAGGCTGCGCAGTAGGACGAGGCCGACGGTGCCGTGGGCACGGGTGCAATGCGGCACCTCGTTGCGCTCGGTGCCGAATTTGCCCGGCATACGCGGATGATAGACACCGACTTCGGTGTATTCGCGCGGCGCGGGCACGGCGAGCTTGCTTTTCAGCGCGCCGCGCGGGCCGGATGCGTAGCGGCGGATCAGCATCCGCATCAGGCTTTCGATATTGTCCGACGAGCCGGCCAGCCAATAGGACAGAGCGAGGAAATAGCTGCGCAGATCCTGGGCGGCACCGGGGATCAGTTTCAGCATTTTCGGCAGGCGGCGCAGGGTGCGCATCTGCGATTCGGCGGCCGAGGCATCCTTGCGCTTCGGGCGCAGGTTTTTCAGGAATTTGAGGGCGGCGCTGCCTTCTTTGCTCATGTCCAACCGGCCGAGTCGGGTCAGGTTGACCACTTCGGCGGCGGACAAAGCGCAGAGCATCGCATCGCAGGAGTCGCGCCGCGCGGCGAGCGCGGGCTGGACCAGTTTGATGTGATCATCGAGGAACAGCATGGTGGCGATCACGATATCGGCGCTCGCGATCGCATCGGTGCAGGCGGTGAGCGCGGTTTTGTTGGACGCCCAGTGGTCGGCGGTGTGCAGCTCGATCGACAGGCCGGGGTATTCGCTGATCAGGGATTTGCGGCCGGCCTCGATCACGCCATCGAGATGGCTGTCCATCGTGACGATGGCGACGCGGATCGGCGTCGCCTGGTCAGCGGGAGAAATGGGCTTTTGCATCGTAAATCGTCTCAATCGTGATGAGGGTCACGCCATGCTCGGCGGCAAAAAGTTCGGTGTTCTTCCGCGCCTTGCCGCGCACGAAGAACGGGATTTTCTTGAGTTCGGCCTCGGCTGACGGCTCCCAGCCGGTCAGGATGGGTGCGGTTGCCACCGGTGCCGCGGCTTCGGCGCCAAGATGCGAGGGGGCAGCCTGGTCGTTGAATTCGAAATCCTCGCGGAACATGCCGAGCAGATGCTCTTCGAGACCCATCATCAGCGGGTGGGTCAGCGTGTCGAACAGCACGTTGGCCCCTTCGAAGCCGGCGAAGGGCGAGTGGCGGGCCGGGAAATCCTGCACATGGGTGGGGGCGGAAATCACCGCGCAGGGAATGCCGAGGCGTTTGGCGATGTGGCGTTCCATTTGTGTGCCGAGCACCAGTTCGGGCTGGGCGGCGGCGATGGCGGCTTCGACGGTCAGGTAATCGTCGCTGATCAGGGCTTCGACATTGTAGAGCGCGGCGGCGGATTTCACTTCGCGGGCAAACTCGCGGCTGTAGGTGCCGATCCCGGCGATGGTGAAGCCGATTTCAGTGGCGGCGATGCGGGCGAGGGCGATGGCGTGGCTGGCATCGCCGAAAATAAAGACACGCTTGCCGGTGAGATAGGTGCTGTCGATCGAGCGGGCGTACCAGGACGAGCGGGCCTGGCTTTCCAGATCGTCCGGCACCGTGCTGCCGGTGAGGGCCGCGATTTCGGCTGCGAAGTCGCGCGTGGCGTTCAGCCCGATCGGCACGGTGGTGATGGTCTTCTGGCCGAATTTGCGGGCGAGGTAGGCGGCGGCGGTGCCGGCGATTTCCGGGTAGAGCACGATATTGGCATCGGCCGCGGGGATGCGCGCGAGATCGGCGAAGCGGGCGCCGAGCGGGGCGATCACGTTGATCGCGACACCGAGTTTGCCCAGCAGGTCGGTCACTTCGATCAGATCGTCGCGGTGGCGAAAGCCGAGGGCGGCCGGGCCGAGGATGTTGACCGCGACCGGGCGGCCGGTGCGATCCGGTGTTGCGACGCCGTTGGTTGCGGCGCGGACCAGATGATAGAAGGTTTCCGCCGCGCCCCAGTTTTCCTTGCGCTGATAGGCGGGCAGTTCGAGCGGGATCACCGGGATCGGCAGGCCGAGTGCCGCGGCGAGGCCGCCTGGATCGTCCTGGATCAGTTCGGCGGTGCAGGAGGCGCCGACGATCATCGCTTCGGGTTTGAAACGATCATAGGCGTCGCGCACCGCGTTTTTGAACAAGGTTGCGGTGTCCGAGCCGAGATCGCGTGCCTGGAACGTGGTGTAGGTGACCGGCGGGCGGCGGTCGCGCCGTTCGATCATGGTGAACAGCAGATCGGCGTATGTGTCGCCTTGCGGTGCGTGCAGCACGTAGTGCACGCCCTGCATCGCGGTGGCGATACGCATCGCGCCGATATGGGGGGGGCCTTCATAGGTCCAGAGGGTCAGCTGCATGGCGCTATACCGAAAGCAGGGCGCGGCGCGCGAGCGGCCGGGCGAAGAGATTGGCGAGGTCGGCGGCCTGTTCGAAACCGTGGATCGGGCTGAACACCAGTTCGATCGACCATTTGGTCGCGATGCCTTCGGCCTCGAGCGGATTGGCGAGGCCAAGGCCGCAGATCACCAGATCGGGCTGTTCGGCGCGGCAACGGTCGAGCTGGCGTTCGACGTCCTGGCCTTCGGAGAGTTGGGTGGCGAAGGGCAGCAGCGCCAGTTCGGCATCCATCAGGTCGCGGTGGAGGAACGGCGTGCCAACTTCGACCAGTTCGACGCCGCATTCGCGGGCGAGGAAGCGGGCGAGCGGGATTTCGAGCTGCGAATCGGGGAAGAAGAAAATTTTGCGCCCGGCGAGTTTGGCGCGGACCGCGGCGAGCGACTCGGTGGCGCGGCGGGCGGGTAGGGCAAGCACGCTTTCGGTGCGGGAGGGATCGATGCCGAAGGCGGCGGCGGCGGCTTCGATCCAGAGGCGGGTGCCCTCGGCGCCGAGCGGGTAGGGGGCGGCGATCCGGCGGGCGCCGCGCTCGTGCAGGGCGCGCGCGGTGGCGGCGAGGAAGGGCTGCGCGAGGATGAATTTGGTGTGCGGCCCGACCGCGGGCATCGCGCCGGCGTGGCGGGCGGGCAGGAAATCGACCCGCTCGATGCCGATGGCGCGGCGGAACTGGTCCTCGACGATATCGGCGACCGCGCCGACCACCATGAGGGAGGTGGTGGAGCCGGCGTCGGCGAGGGTGGGAACCAAGGCTTCGAGGCAGGCGTCTTCGCCCTCGGTGAAGGTGGTTTCGATGCCGCTGCCGGAATAGGCGAGGATGCGGGGCAGGCGGCCAAACCGCTCATCGAGCCGTGCGGCCGCGCGGGTGAGGTCGAGCTTGATGACTTCGGAGGGGCAGGAGCCGACCAGGAACAGGAGTTTGATATCCGGTCGGCGTTCGATCAGGCGGGTCACCACGCGGTCGAGTTCGTCATCGAGATCGGCGCGGCCGGCGAGGTCGCGCTCCTCGATGATGGCGGTGGCGAAGCGGGGTTCGGCGAAGATCATCACCCCGGCGGCCGATTGCACCAGATGGGCACAGGTGCGCGAGCCGACCACGAGGAAGAACGCATCCTGGATCCGCCGGTGCAGCCAGACGATGCCGGTCAGGCCGCAGAAGACCTCTCGCTGGCCGCGCTGGCGGATGATATCGGGCGCGGTCGCGGAGGGCGTGGTGGTGCAGACGCTCATTATATCGGCACCGCGGCATGACGCGGTGCTTCGAGCCGGGCGGCGCGCAGTTTCATGATGAACTGCATCGCGTTGATCAGGTAAGTGGCGTAGGCCGCCAGCGCGATCATCATTTGCGTCTGCGGGCCCGCGATATGGGTGAACAGCACCAGCACGTAGAGCGAGTGCAGCGCGATCACCAGCATGCTGAACAGGTCTTCCCAGAAGAAGGCGCGGGCGAAGAGGTATTTTCCGAACACCTCGTGTTCCCAGATCGCGCCGGTGATCATGATGGTGAACAGCACGATGGTTTTGACCAGGATGGAATCGGTCGCCAGGGCAAGACCGTTGCCGGTGATCAGGTAATGCGCGACCAGGCTGAGGCTGACCAGGAAGACCACGAACTGGATGGGCGCCAGAATGCCCTGCACCAGGGTCCATTTGGTGGCGTCGCGCCGGCGGCGTTCCTCGATACTATATAGAAAGGGCGTGCGGCGCGGCTGTGGCGCGCTGGTCTGGTGGCGGCCATAGCCGTGACCCTCCCATGGGCAGCAATTAACGGCACCGGTCAGGCGCTCAACGACCTTTGTAAACATCGCTTGACATGTCCTGAAAGGAGGCGTTCGATCCCGTCGCTAAATAAGCATTGGTTAATGTGTGCCCGGCTATTTCGCTTGCGGCACCGCGCCAGATCAACGGGAGACGACCATGGGAATCGTAGAATTCGGTAGCTTGGTTCATCAGAGTTTCCTCTGTCGCGGGTCAGCGACGAGACGAAAACTAGCCCCGCTGAATATCGACTGTCAACCTTTATTTACGTCAATCAAACTTGACACTCGACGCGGTTCGGGTGCATGTTCGTTGAAGAGTTGAGGAGGCCTATCGATGAGAGACGCCACACAGCACCAGGGATCGCGAGGCCAATCCGGCCGGTCCGAACTCGACCGTGCCGCCTTATCCTCGGGCGGCAACGCGAGCGGTCCCGTGGCAGGTAACGCGCCGCGGGGGTCGGCTCCGAGAAAGCCACATATATATGAAGCGATCGCCGATGAGTTGCATCGCCAGACCGTGATCCGGCCGTGGTCCGGCCTGCTGGAGCGCACGATCGCGACCGAGGTGCTGCCGCGCATGCTGGCCAACCGGCCCGATCGCGCGGCGGCACCATCGGGCGCGGCGCCGATGCCGACGCGGGGCGAGGTGGAGCGGTTCGTCGATCTGATCCTGGCTGAGAACATCGCCGAGGCGCATGCCACGCTGGCACGGTTCGTGGTGTCCGGTGCTACACGCGATGCGGTTCTGCAGGGGTTGTTGGCCCCGGCGGCGCGGCGGCTGGGCGATTTATGGGATGAGGACCGCACCGATTTCGCGGCGGTGACGCTCGCGATGATCCGGCTCAACCAAATCCTGCGCGACACTGCCGATCCGGTCAGTGACGCGCCGATGTTGCGTGGTCGTGAGCGGCATTTTTTGATCGCGGCGGCGCCCGGTGAGCAGCATAGTTTCGGGATCGCGGTGTTATCCGACCTGTTCCGGCGGGCCGGATGGATCGTGCAGACCGAGGCGTTGCTGACGCGGGCGTCGCTGATGTCGATGGTGCGGCGCAACTGGTTCGATGTGGTCGGGCTTTCGGTGAGCGGCGAGGGAGGGCTGAAGGGTCTGCCAGCGGTGATCCGCGCGCTACGGCGCACCGCGCTGAACCCGGCGCTGGGCGTGATGGTGGGCGGCAAGGCGTTTGCCGATCATCCGGAGCGGGCGCAGTTCGTGGGTGCGGACGCAACTGCGCGCGATGGCCAGGCGGCGTTGTTCGAGGCGGATTCGATGGTTGAGCGTGCCCACGCGGCACTACGATAACGAACGGCCCGGGCGGTTCGGCGCATGGTGGGCTTTGATGTGTCGATCGCGGAACGAGGCGAAACAAGTTGACGGAGAGGTGGCAACGTTACATCTGCAGATACCTATATATTCGAAAGTGTGGTCGTCTATGAAAGCCTTTAAATCCCCCGCCAAATGGCTTGCCGATGTCGATGCCGATGCTGCGGGCATGCTGATTGCCGCGGCTGCGGATATTGCCCTGATCGTGGACCGCAAGGGGATCGTTCGCGATGTTGCGTTTCAGAGTACCAGTTTTGCCAATGAATTTGACCAGAGTGAAACCTGGATCGGGCAACCGTGGGCGGACACCGTAACGGTCGAAAGCCGGACCAAGGTGACCGAGATGCTGCACGACATGGCGGGCAAGACCGATGACCGGCCCAATCCGCTGGGGCGGCATGTGAATTACCCGGCGCGCGAGGGCAAGGACGTGCCGATCCTGTTTTCGACCATTCCGGTTGGCCATAGCGGCCGGGCGATCGCGTTCGGGCGGGACCTGCGGGCGCTTGCCGCGTTGGGATTATTCGCGGCTGCGTCATGTCGAGACACGCTACCGGATTTTGTTTCAGATGTCGGCCGAGCCGGTGCTGGTGCTCGATGGCCAGTCGCAGAAGATCGTCGAGGCCAATCCGGCCGCGCAGCGGTTGTTTGGGGATCGGGACAAATTGGCCGGGTTGGCGTTTGCCGGGCTGGTCGAACCGGAAAGCCGGGGGGCGCTTGAGCAGTTGCTCGGCAGCATCCGCGCTGCCGGTCGGATGGATGACGTGCGAATCCGGCTGACCGATCATGATAGCGAAATGCGGATTTCCGCGTTTTTGCTGCGCCAGGGCGAGGGGCAGAATTATTTGCTGCGTCTGTCGCCGGTCAGCCCGGTCGATCCGCATAATCTGTTGTCCGACAGCAAGGCCAAGCTGCTCAAACTGATCGAGAGCGCGCCGGATGGTTTTGTCGTGACCGGCAATGACGGGCGGCTGCTCGCGGCCAATGCCGCGTTTCTGGATATGACGCAGCTGGGTTCCGAGGAACAGGCGCATGGCCAGACGCTGGATCGCTGGCTCGGCCGGCCGGGGGTGGATTTGAATGTGCTGAGCGCCAACCTGCGCCAGCATGGTTCGGTGCGGTTGTACCCGACGTTCCTGCGCGATGAGTTCGGCACCCAGACCGAGGTCGAGATTTCGGCGGTGACGGTGATGAACGGCGGCAAACCGTGTTTCGGGTTTGCGATTCGCAACATCGGCCGGCGGACCGCGCCGGAGTTCATTCCCCCGGCGGCGACGACGCGCGCGGTGCCGCGCTCGCTCGAGCAGATCAGCGAATTGATCGGGCGCGTTTCGCTCAAGGAGATTGTGCGCGAGGCGACCGAGGTGATCGAGCGCCTGTCGATCGAGGCGGCGCTGAAGATCACCGGCGATAATCGCGCGTCGGCGGCCGAGATGCTCGGCCTGTCGCGCCAGAGCCTTTACGTGAAACTCCGGCGTTACGGCATGATGGATGCCGAGGCGCTGGGAGTCGCATAACCCAGGACCGGAGACCGGATGACGCCAGCCGACAAGCCCAGCATTACCTTCGATCAGCCCGCGGCCTCGGTGCGTCTGCCCGATCTCAAGGTCTGTCTCGAACTGCTCAAGCCGGTCACCTGGTTTGCCGCGATCTGGGCTTTCATGTGCGGGGTGGTATCGTCCGGTGCGCCGCTCGCGGCACGGTGGCCGGAGCTGGTGCTGGGCATGGTGCTGGCGGGCCCGATGGTGTGCGGCACCTCGCAGGCGGTGAACGACTGGTTCGATCGGCATGTCGATGCGATCAACGAGCCGGATCGCCCGATTCCCTCGGGCCGGATGCCGGGGCGCTGGGGGTTGTATATCGCGATCATCTGGTCGGTCGCTTCGCTGCTGGTGGCGCTGCCGCTGGGGCCATGGGGCGTGGGTGCGACGATGTTCGCGCTGGCGGCGGCCTGGGGCTACAGCGCGCCGCCGTTCCGCTTCAAGATGAACGGCTGGTGGGGCAATGCCGCCGTGGCGCTCTGCTACGAGGGCGTGCCGTGGTTCACCGGGGCGGCGGTGATGCGCAATGCGCTGCCTTCGCCGCATATTCTGATCATCGCGGCGCTCTATAGCGCCGGGGCGCACGGCATCATGACCTTGAACGATTTCAAATCGATCGAGGGTGATTTGAAAATCGGGGTCCGCTCGCTGCCGGCGCAACTCGGTGTGCTGCGCGCCTCGATCGTGGCGTGCATCATCATGGCGGTGCCGCAGGTGTGCGTGATCGAGTTCATGATCGGCTGGCATCATCCGCTGGCGGCCACGCTGATCGGGGTTTCGCTGCTGGTTCAATTGTTTCTGATGCGCCGCTTGCTCGAAAAGCCGCGCGAACGCGCGCCCTGGTACAATGCCACGGGCACGACGCTTTATGTTCTGGGCATGCTGGTCAGCGCGTTCGCGCTCGCCGCGACGGGGGTTTAAAATGACACAGATGACCGAATACGACGTGGTGGTGGTCGGCGGCGGCCCGGCGGGTGCGACCGCGGCGGAGACGCTGGCGCGCGCCGGGCGCACCGTGCTGCTGCTGGATCGGGACGGGCGGATCAAGCCCTGCGGCGGCGCCGTGCCGCCGCGGCTGATCCGCGACTATGATATCCCCGAGCATCTGATCGTGGCGAAGGCGCGCGGCGCGAATATCGTGTCGCCGAAGGCGAAGAAAGTCGCGATGCCGATCGATGACGGTGGCTATGTCGGCATGGTCGATCGTGATGTGTTCGACGCGTTCTTGAGCGACCGGGCGGCGGCGGCGGGAGCCGAGCGGCGCACCGGGCGGTTCGAGCGGATCGAGCGCGATGCCACGGGCCGCACCATCATTCACTACAAGACCAAGGATGGCATGGGTGCCGTGGTGGCGCGCGCGGTGATCGGCGCGGATGGCGCGGTTTCGGCGGTGGCGCGGCAGACGATTCCCGGGGCGGACAAGCACAAGCGGGTGTTCGCCTATCATGAGGTGGTCAAGGCGCCGCCGGCCGGCACGCCGGGGTGGAACCCGCAGCAATGCGAGATTTATTACGATGCCAAGGTATCGCCGGATTTCTACGCCTGGATTTTCCCGCATGGCGAGACCGCGAGCATCGGCACCGGCAGTGCGGTCAAGGGGTTTTCGCTACGCGGCGCGGTGGGTGATCTGCGGAGCACGGCGGGGTTGACCGGTGCCGAGACGATCCGCTCGGAAGGCGCGCCGCTGCCGCTCAAGCCGCTGCCGCGCTGGGATGACGGGATCAACGTGCTGCTCGCGGGCGATGCCGCCGGGGTGGTGGCGCCGGCTTCGGGCGAGGGGATCTATTACGCCATGCTCGGCGGGCAGTTGGCGGGCGAGGCGGTGGACGAATTCTGCCGGACCGGCGATGCCAAGGCGCTGAAAACCGCGCGCAAACGCTTCATGAAGACGCATGGCATGGTGTTTTTCGTGCTCGGGTTCATGCAGGATTTCTGGTATTCCAGCGACAAGCGGCGGGAATTGTTCGTCGCCATCTGCGGGGATTCCGATGTGCAGGCAATGACCTGGCAGGCCTATATGAACAAGGCGCTGGTGCGGGCCAAGCCGATCGTGCATGCACGCATCTTTGCCAAGAACATGGTACGGCTGACCCGGCTGATGCAGGCATGACGGCGCTGGCGGCCGGGCGGTTTCGTGACACGCGGACAGGAGATCGCAATCAGATGAGTTGGTTCGGCGGCCATTGGGGACCGGTTCTAGTCGCGGCGGTGACCGCGACGGTGGTGGCCGGCGCCGGCGGGGCCGTGACAACGATCGGGCCCTGGTATCGCGGTTTGCGCAAGCCCTCGTGGCAGCCGCCGACCTGGCTGTTCGGCCCGGTCTGGACCTTGATTTTCGCCTTGATCGCCGGGGCCGGGGTGATCGGGTGGGAAGCCGCGCCCAGTGTAACGAGCGCAACGTTCCTGCTCGTTCTGTTCGGCGTTAATGCGGTGTTCAATCTCGCGTGGAGCGTGCTGTTTTTTAAGATGCGCCGGCCGGATTGGGCGTTGATCGATATCGCACCGCTCTGGCTGACGATTCTGGCGCTGGTCGCCACCACCGCGCAATTCGCCGGCACCGCGGCGCTGCTGCTGATGCCGTATCTGCTCTGGGTGACGTTTGCCGGCTACCTGAATCTTGTGATCGTGCGGCTGAACGCGCCGTTCACCGTAACAGCGCAGGCCGAGTGATGGCGCTGTATCCGTTCACCGCAATCGTCGGCCAGACCGAGATGATCCGCGCGATGCTGATCGCGACGGTCGAGCCCACATTGGGCGGGGTGCTCGCGTTCGGTGATCGCGGGACGGGTAAATCGACCGCGGTGCGCGCCCTGGCGGCGCTGCTGCCGACCATGCGCGCGGTGGCCGGCTGCCGGTATCATTGCGATCCTGCGGCGCGCAGCGCGCTGTGCCCAGAATGCCGCAACCGCCGGGCGGCGGGGCGGCGGGCATCGGAACGGGTGCGGATCCCCGTGGTCGATCTACCGCTCGGCGCGACCGAGGACCGGGTGGTCGGCGCGCTCGATCTCGAGCGGGCGCTGGCCGATGGGGTGAAGGCGTTCGAGCCCGGCCTGCTGGCGCGCGCGCATCGGGGGTTTTTGTATATCGACGAGATCAACCTGCTCGAGGACCATCTGGTCGATCTGCTGCTCGATGTTGCGGCGTCGGGCGAGAACGTGGTGGAGCGCGAGGGGCTCAGCCTGCGCCATCCCGCACGATTCGTGCTGATCGGCAGCGGCAACCCCGAGGAGGGCGAGTTGCGGCCGCAGTTGCTCGACCGGTTCGGCCTGTGCGTCGAGGTGAAAACCCCGACCGATCTCGACCAGCGGATCGAAGTGGTGCGGCGGCGTGATGCGTTCGAGCACGACCGGGCGGGATTCATGCGCCGGTTTGCGGCCGATGAGGCGGCGTTGCGGCGGCAGTTGGTGACGGCGATGAAACTGCTGCCGCTGGTCAGCGTGCCGGAGGCGATTTTACGGCTGGCGGCGAAGCTCTGCATCGAACTCGGCACCGATGGTCTGCGCGGCGAACTCACGCTGCTGCGCGCCGCACGGGCCGAGGCGGCGCTCGAGGGCGATACCGTGGTGACCGAGAGCCATTTGCGCGCGGTCGCACCGGCGGCGCTGCGGCACCGGTTGCGGCGTGATCCGCTCGATGAATCGCTGGCGGGTGCGCGGGTCGAGCGCGCCATGGCTGCGCTGTTCAGCCAGGCGGCGATCGCCGCATGAGCCCGTTGCCGGCGCCGCGCAAACCGACCCGCGACGCCGGCCTGGCCGCCTGCCTGTTCGCCATTGATCCGGTCGGGCTGGGCGGCATCGTGATCCGCAGCCGGATCGGGCCGGCGCGGGATGGTTTTTTGAGCCGGTTGCGCGGCCTGCTGCCCAGCGCCACGCCGGTGCGGCGCTTGCCCACGCATATCACCGATGATCGGCTGCTCGGCGGGCTCGATCTCGCGGGGACTCTGTCTTTTGGGTCCAGGATTGTGGCCACCGGCTTGTTGGCCGAGGTGGATGGCGGGGTCGTCGTGATCCCGATGGCCGAACGGCTGGATCGCGCATTGGTCGGCAAGCTGGCGGCGGCGCTCGATCGTGGGGTGGTGAGCGTGGCGCGCGATGGCGTGATGAGCGAGCGGGATGCACGGTTCGGCGTCGTCGCGCTGGATGAGGGGATCGGCGATGACGAGGCAGCCCCCGGCGCGCTGTGCGACCGGCTGGCCTTTGTGCTCGACGAGACGATGCTCAATGATGATTTCGTTTGGCCGGGGGCGCGGGCGATTGCCCGGGCGCGCGGACGGCTGGCGGGGATTGTGGTAGGCGATGATACCGCGATTGCGCTGTGCCGGACGGCGGTGGCCCTGGGGATCGATTCGTTGCGCGCGCCGATTCTGGCGTTGCGCGCGGCCCGCGCGGCCGCGGCATTGGCCGGGCGGCGCAGCATCGATGAGGCGGATGCGATTCTGGCGGCGCGGTTGATTCTGGCGCCGCGCGCGACGACGCTGCCGGCACCCGAACCGGCACCCGAACCGCCATCCGAGCCGCCAACCGAATCACAGAACGAGCCGGACGAGCCGCCCCCCGAGCCGCGCGAGGCTCAGGCGGATGACCAGCCCCAGGATGAACCGCCGCCGGGTGATGCCTCGGAGGAGCTGGCCGAGCGCGTGCTCGATGCGGCCCGCAGCGCCTTGCCGCTCGATCTGCTGGCGGCGCTGGCGATGCTGGGCGGCCCGCGCCGCGCCGCCAGCGCCGCCAGCGGCAAGACACCGATCGCGCAGGGTGGCGTGCGCGGCCGCCCGGCCGGGGTGCGGCCCGGTCGGCCCGGCAATGGCGCGCGGCTCGCCTTGATCGACACGCTGCGCGCCGCGGCGCCGATGCAGCCGCTGCGCCGGCGTGAGCGCGCGGCGCAAAACCCTGGGCCGACGCCGCGCGTGCTGGTGCGCGCCGAGGATTTCCGGATCAAGCGGTTCATCGCACCGGTGCGGACCGTTGCGATTTTCGCCGTCGATGCGTCGGGTTCCTCCGCGCTCAACCGGCTCGCCGAGGCGAAGGGCGCGATTCAGATTTTGTTGGCGGATTGCTATGTTCGGCGCGATCAGGTTGCGCTGATCGCGTTTCGGAACCGCACCGCCGAATTGCTGCTGCCGCCGACCGGGGCGCTGGCGCGGGCGCGGCGCAGCCTCGCGGCATTGCCGGGCGGCGGGGCGACGCCGCTGGCCCTGGGCATCGATGCCGCGTGCGCGATGGGGATTGCCGAACGTCGGCGCGGGGCCAGCCCGTTGATCGTGCTGTTGACCGACGGGGGGGCCAATATCGGGCGTGACGGCAAGCCGGGGCGCGAGGCCGCCGGGCGCGATGCCCGCGCCGCCGCCCAGGCCTGTGCCGCCGCAGGGCTGGCGGGCATGGTGATCGACACCGCGCCGCGCCGCAGCGGGTTCGCGGCGGAACTCGCGCGCCTGATGCACGGGCGCTATCTGCCGCTGCCCTACGCCGATGCCGCCGCACTCAGCAACGCCGTCCGCGCCCAGGCGGCCTAGGGGAATGACCAGAATGGCCATCGAGATGTCCGAGCCTGTGATAACGACTGAAGACACCTCGCTGTGGCAGGCGCTGCTGGGCGATGGCGCGCCGAACTGGCAGCGCGATGGCACCAACTGGCCGAACCGGGCGGCCAGCCGCTTCATCGAGGCGGGTGGGCTGCGGTTTCATGTGCAGATCATGGGCAAGGGGCCGGTGGCGCTACTGCTGCACGGCACCGGCGCGGCGACGCATTCCTGGCGCGACCTGGCACCGGCGCTGGCAGCGGATTTTACGGTGGTAGCACCCGACCTGCCCGGCCATGGGTTCACCGAAACGCCGGTCTGGCCGCGCATGTCGCTGCCGGGCATGGCGGGGGCGGTGGCCTCGCTGATCGAAGTGCTCGATATCGCGCCGGCGCTGATCATCGGCCATTCGGCGGGCGCCGCGATCGGGATCGATCTGTGCCGCAGCGGGCAGGTCGCACCGTCCGGGCTGGTCAGCCTGAACGGCGCGCTGCTGCCGTATCGCGGCAATCTGACCAAAGTGTTTTCGCCGATCGCCAAAATGTTCGCGATGAACCCGCTGGTGCCGCGGCTGTTCGCTTGGCGCGCGAAGAACCCGAGCATTGTGCGCCGCCTGCTCGCCGGCACCGGTTCGAAGATCGATGCGGCCGGCGAGGCGCATTACGCGACGCTGGTGCGCCGCAGCGGTCATGCCGCCGCGGCGCTGACCATGATGGCGAATTGGGATCTGGACCCGATCGAGGCCAATCTGCCCAATCTGACGCCGAGGCTGTTGCTGGTGACCGGTGCGAACGATCGCTCGATCCCGCCGCGCGAGGCGGAGCGGATCGCGCGCATCGTGCCGGGTGCGCGGCTGGTGTCGATGCCGGGGCTCGGTCATCTCGCGCATGAGGAGGCACCGGCCGAGACCGCTGCGATCATTGCGGAATTCGCGCGCGAGATCGGGGTGCTCGGCGCATGAACGCGATGCCGGAGCGTGGCGCGCTGGATGATCCGCGGCGGCCCCATGCGATCGTGATCGGTGCGGGGATCGGCGGTCTGGCCGCCGCCATCCGCCTCGGCGCGCGGGGCTGGCGGGTGAGTGTGCTGGAACGCTGCGAGCAGGCGGGCGGGCGCGCCGCGGTGTTCCGCCAGGACGGGTTTACCTTCGATGCCGGGCCGACCATCATCACCGCGCCGTTTCTGCTGGAAGAACTCTGGACGCTGGCGGGAAGGCGGTTTGCCGATGACGTGACGCTGGTGCCGATCGACCCGTTCTATCGCATCCGGTTCGATACCGGATCGTATATCGATTGTTCGGCCGATCCTGCGTTCATGCGCGCCGAAATCCAGCGGCTCGCGCCGGGCGATATGGCGGGGTATGAGCGGTTCATCGCGTTGACCGAGCGGATTTATCAAATCGGCTTCGAGCAGCTCGGCCATGTGCCGTTCGGTTCGTGGACCGACATGGCGCGGATTCTGCCGGATTTGTTGCGGCTGTCCGGGCATCGCAGCGTCTATGCGCTGGCGGCGCGCCATGTGCGCGATGAACGCATTCGCGCGGCGCTGAGTTTTCACCCGCTGCTGGTCGGCGGCAATCCGTTCAAGGTGAGCGCGATCTATGCGATGATCCTGCATCTGGAGCGCGCGCACGGCGTGCATTTCGCAATGGGCGGTACCGGGCGGATCGTCGAGGGTATGGCCGGGCTGATTGCCGGGCAGGGCGGCAGCATCCGGCTGAATACCAATATCGACCGGATCACCATTGCGGATGGCGCGGCGACCGGGGTGGCGCTCGATGACGGCACGCGGATCGCGGCGGATATCGTGGTGTCCAACGCATGCACCGCGCATACCTATCGTCATCTGCTGCGCGATGCGCCGCGCCGGCGCTGGACCGACCGCAAACTGAAAGCGACCCGGTATTCGATGGGTCTGTTCGTCTGGTATTTTGGCACCGACATCAAGTTTCCCGGCGTGCCGCATCACGCGATCATCATGGGGCCGCGCTACCGCGGGCTGCTCGATGATATTTTCGAACACAAGACACTTGCGACCGACATGAGCATTTACCTGCACCGACCGACCGCAACCGATCCTTCGTTGGCACCGCCGGGGTGCGATGGGTTCTATGCGCTCGCACCGGTGCCGCATCTCGGCGGTGATATCGATTGGGCAAAGCAGGCCGAGCCGTATCGCCAGGCGCTGGAACGGCGGCTGGCCGAGACCATGCTGCCCGGGCTCGCGGGGCATGTGGTGACCTCGCGCATCATGACGCCGGCGGATTTCGAGAGCCGCTACGCCTCGACCCTCGGGGCCGGGTTCGGCATGGAGCCTGTGCTGACGCAGAGCGCATGGTTTCGGCCGCATAATGCGAGCGAGGAATTGCGGAACTTGTTTCTGGTCGGCGCCGGGACGCATCCGGGTGCCGGGGTGCCGGGGGTGCTGTCGACCGCGCGGGTGCTCGATGGTCTCGTGCCGGCGGTTGCGACCGTCATGTCGTCGGCGGCGGGGCGGGAGGTTGGCCAGCATGTCTGAGCGGATCGCCGATCCGGATATGGCCGCCTGTGGCGCGATGCTGCGCGGCGGTTCGCTGAGTTTTCATGCTGCCTCGCGGCTGCTGCCGGCGCGCATCCGCCATCCGGCCACCGCGCTCTACGCGTTCTGCCGCGTCGCGGATGACGCGGTGGATGACGGTGCGGACAAGGGGGCAGCGGTGGCGCGGCTCGCCCAGCGGCTCGACCGGGCCTATCACGGCCGGCCGGAGAATACGCCGGTCGATCGCGCCTTCGCCCGGATGATCGAGACCCATGCGATTCCGCGCACGCTGCCGGATGCGTTGATCGAGGGCCTCGCCTGGGATGCCGCCGGCCGGCGCCACCAGACCATTGCCGATGCGCGTGCCTATGCCGCGCGGGTGGCCGGTTCGGTCGGCGCCATGATGACGCTGATCATGGGCAGGCGCGATGCGGAGAGCCTGGGTGCGGCCTGCGACCTCGGCATTGCGATGCAGTTCACCAATATCGCGCGCGATGTGGGCGAGGATGCCCGCGCCGGGCGCCTGTATCTGCCGCTCGACTGGCTGGCGGCGCGTGGCATCGATGCCGAGGCATTTCTGGCCGCACCACGGTTTTCGCCCGATCTGGCGCAGGTGATCGCGCAATTGCTCGACGAGGCGGAGCGTTTCTATGATCGGGCGCGGCCGGGCATTGCGTGCCTGCCGTTCGATTGCCGGCCGGGGATCCAGGCGGCGCGCATGATCTATCGCGCGATCGGGCGGGGGCTGGCGCGCGGGGGTTATGATTCGATCACGCGGCGCGCGCGGGTTTCGGCGCCGCGCAAGCTGGGTCTGGCCGCCCTGGCGGTCACGCGCACCCTGTTGCCGGCGCTGCGGCTGCCGGCCCTGACCTGTGCCGAGACGCAATTTCTGATCGAGGCGGCGGCGTTGCCGGTGCGCGAGTCGATCGGGCCCGGGACGCGGGTGATCATGCTGATCGACCGGCTGGAGCGGATCGATCGTCTCGCGCCGGGCGTACGTGCCGAATTGTCTGCCCTGTCTGGCGATTTCGCCTGTCCACCCTAAATCCGTGCGAGGAGGATCAACCCATGTTGGATACCGCCATCGGACTTTCGCTCTATCTGACCGCTGCGGCCTTCGTGCTGCACGGGATTCGCGCCCGCCGACTGAAGCGGCTGGAGGCGTATGAGCCGATCAACCCGATGATTTTCGCCGCCGGCGAGATCATGCGACCGATCTTGCAGATCGCCGCGGCCTATGCGGCTGTGAAGACCAGTTTCATGTATTACGCGCTCGGCGGCCCGCGGATTTTTCCGCTGGTCGATTTCGGCGGGTTGATCGCGGTGATCGCGGCCTATGGCATCTGGATTCAGCTCAAGATGCAGCCGGTCGCCGAGCCCAACCAGGGCAGCAGCGAACCGGCACCACCGCCCGCGCCGCAGCTGCCGGCGCTGCCGCCTGAGCTGATACCCCAGCCGGCGGCCACGCAGCGCGAACCGGCGCGGGCGCTTGAACTGATCGACTGAGCCGCATGCTGAAGCTGTTCGGCCATTACGCGACGTTCCTGGAATTCGGTGGCCTGGAACTCGTCGTGCTGGCCGGCGCGGTCTGGTCGCTGGTTTCGGTGCGGCGGAGTTTGAAACGCGACCGCGCGGCGGAGGCGGCGAGAGATCAGCGCGAGTAGACCCATGAGATTGCAGTCTTTTCTGGACGAGCGCTGATCGGCTCATTTGGTGCTGCCGAACCCGGCTCCATCGAGGCGGCCGGGATCACGCCTCGTCGCCCGGCGGGTTCTGGGTGAACAGGTTCTGCAGCACGGCGGTCGTGCGGCGGACGGAGTCGCGAACGCTTTCGAGCATTTCCGGCATACGTGACGGGTCAACCCGGTCGGTGATTTCGAGTGCGGCAAGCTGTGCGTTTTCGAACACCGATTTCAGCAGATTCTGGACGGTCATGTCTTGTTTCGACGCGATCAAGCCGCTGACCGTGCGGTTCTGTTCGATGATGCCATCC
>NZ_NCJX01000087.1:0-11138 GCF_002282635.1 Acidiphilium sp. 34-64-41
TCAAATCTGCGACCGTCCCGTTTCATGCCGGAATTATATCACCCCCGCAAACATACGACTAGCAAAATGTCGTCTTAATTACCGACCGATGAGTAAGGATGTTCCTGGGCTTGAGAACGGCAGGCATTCCGCGGATCTGGAGTGGATTGCGCATCTCCGTGCCGACAACGGGGTCTGGATTTTTGTAACCGGGGATGGTCGGGTTCTGAAGAACAAGGCTGAGCGGCAAGCGCTGCGGGGCGCGGGGTTGCACGGGTTTTTGTTGCCGCCTGCGTATCAGAAAACGCCGCTGCATCAGGTGGCGGCGCAGCTTGTTTTGAATTGGCCGGATATCGAGGCGGTCACCGCTCATATTGCGGCGCCCTCGATGCATGAAATTCCGATCGGTAAACGTGGAAAACTCAAATCTCTTCAATGGTGAGGCAAAACATGACTCAATTTATTCGTCTACCGGATGCCGTGGCGCGGATTTATGAAGCGGTTGCGGAACTGGAGCGGCAATATCCCGGACGGAAATTTACGCCTGACGGGCATCTGGTTGGGTCGATCGGTGAGGTGGTTGAGAATTTGAGGCGGTGGTTGAAGTGAGAATTTGAAAGATTGATGGGTCTCAAGGGAGACCCATCCTACAGCTTGCTACGCTTGCCGCTAGTCAGATGGCTTAAGAATAGCAAGGACGGGCCACTCAGGCGCACGACCACCAAAGGCTAAGCCGCCTTCAATGTTTTCGAAACGCCCGAATTGAATGGGACGTTCTAGAGGGTGCAAACCAAGTACTTCCCAGAAATCAAGCACGGCAGTATCCTCTAGCTCGGCAAAAGGTGGACGTACGGACGAGTCTACATGCTTACCAGAACGTCGCCCGGTTCGAACTGCAGGAACAATGGCACCGAGTGTTCCAGACCATGTCACAACGTTGGCCTTATAAAGCTGGTGAGGCGGTTGCGATGCGTGGATATAGACCGCAATCCCGATTGGCATCGTTTGCAGTCCGGCCTTGTTGCTACCGAATGCCACCCTGTTGGAAAGTTGTGGCACTTGAGACGCTGATTCGAGTATTGCTGCCGGGACGGGCGCGTAAAATACAATATTTTTGGTCATATTTTAACCCCGATTATTTGCTCTGTAGACTGGCTTTCCACTCGTTATACCAAATACCAGCTGCAAACTGGGAGCATCGATCCTGCTCTGGGTAAGCTCTGTCGCTTGGTAGAAGCCCTTTCATGACGCGATAACGCGTTATCGCTGCACAACGTTCGTTCTGCCTATGCATCCATGTCCCGGCATAGTTAGGAGACCCCAGCGCGGGCATTGGGAATTTTTTGTCGGTCGCTTGCTCGAATAGTAGACCATCCTTGGTTAAAGACCAGAGATTCCGACTTTTCCTTGTCTCTTTAATCGCGTTTTCCATAGCTTGGCCAACAAGATCATTCTGGCGTAAGAGCAGATCCCAACGTTCAGTCTGCTGTTGTCGATGCTTGCATGGGCTGTCGGAAGACGACTTACTCGTTTGAGCTGGATTACTTGAAGTTGCGACAGCTAACACAATGGGAACAGCGACTGCTGCAATTGCTAGATTCCGGAGCATCTTTCAGCCTTGAACGATAACCAGTTTATGAAGTAATCTTGGCAATGCAACGAATCAGTGGATTTTAAAGGCTCGCCTTTAACGGGGTCAAGGGGCAGAGCCCCTTGCTTCCTTGCTTTCTCTACTTCCCAAGCGACTGCGCAATCTCCTCGGTCATCTTCTTCGCATCGCCGAACAGCATCATCGTGTTGTCACGGAAGAAGAGTTCGTTGTCGACGCCGGCGTAGCCTGAGGCCATGCTGCGTTTTACGAAGAGGACGGTTTTGGCTTTGTCGACTTCGAGGATGGGCATGCCGTAGATTGGGCTGGCGCTGTTGGTTTTGGCGGCGGGGTTGGTGACGTCGTTGGCGCCGATCACGTAGACGACGTCGGCGGTGGAGAATTCGTTGTTGATTGTTTCTAGTTCGAAGACTTCGTCGTAGGGGACGTTGGCTTCGGCGAGGAGGACGTTCATGTGGCCGGGCATGCGGCCGGCGACGGGGTGGATGGCGTATTTGACTTCGACGCCTTCGGCCTTGAGCAGGTCGGCCATTTCGCGGACGGCGTGTTGGGCCTGGGCGACGGCCATGCCGTAGCCGGGGACGATGATGACTTTGGAGGCGTTGGACATGATGAAGGCGGCGTCTTCGGCGGAGCCGGATTTGACGGTTTTGTCGCCCATGGTGGCGGCGGGGCCGACGCCGCCGGAATCGGTGCCGAAGCCGCCGAGCAGGACGTTGATGATCGAGCGGTTCATGCCTTTGCACATGATGTAGGACAGGATGGCACCCGAGGAGCCGACCAGGGCGCCGGTGATGATGAGGGCGTAGTTGCTGATGGTGAAGCCGATGCCGGCGGCGGCCCAGCCGGAATAGGAGTTCAGCATCGAGACGACGACGGGCATGTCGGCGCCGCCGATCGGGATGATCAGCAGGAAGCCGAGTGTTAATGCGGCGAGGGCGATCAGCCAGAACAGGGTCTGCGAGCCGCCGGAGGCGACGAAGGCGATGACCAGGACCAGGATCAGGATGCCGATCGCGAGGTTGAGGTAGTGCTGGCCCTTGAAGGTGATCGGCGTGCCTTTCATCAGGGCCTGGAGTTTGGCGAAGGCGATGATCGAGCCGGTGAAGGTGACGGCGCCGATGGCCAGGCCGATCGACATTTCGATCAGGCTTTCGAGGCGGAGGTGCCCGGGGGTACCGATGCCGAAGCTTTGCGGGGCATTGAGTGCGGCGGCGGCGACGAACACGGCGGCGAGGCCGACCAGGGAGTGGAACGCGGCGACCAGTTGGGGCAACGCCGTCATCTGGATGCGTTTGGCGACGACCGCGCCCACCGTGCCGCCGATGGCGACGGCGACGATGATCAGCCCGACGCCGCCGAGCATCATGCCGGGATGGGCGAGGGTGGCCAGGATGGCGATGACCATGCCGGCCATGCCGAGCTGGTTGCCGCGGCGGGAGGTGACGGGGCTCGACAATCCGCGCAGTGCGAGGATGAACAGGACGGCCGAGACGATGTAGGCGAGCGTGATGCCCGGATCGGATGCGTAATTCATGATTCTGGGCGCCCTTACTTGGTCTTTTTACGGAACATCGACAACATGCGCGCGGTGACCATGAAGCCGCCGAAAATATTCACCGACACCAGCATGATGGCGAGGAAGCCGAAGGCATGGGCCGCGAAATCGCCGTGGAGGCCGGCGGCGAGCATGGCGCCGACGATGATGACCGAGGAGATCGCGTTGGTGACGGCCATCAGCGGCGAGTGGAGCGCGGGGGTGACGCTCCAGATCACGTAATAGCCGACGAACACCGCCATCACGAAGACGGCGAACAGGTCGATCAGCGGGGCGCCGTGCGGGCCGCGCGCGGCTTCCTGGGCGGCGAAGCCGGCGGCGTTCTGCGCGAGGATGGACGCTTTATGGGCGAGGTTGGCGGCCTGGCCCGCGAGTTCGGCTGGGGTCATTGTGGGCTCCTGGGCGGGGTAAGCGAATGAGGGCAGGCGAGGGAAGCAAGGGCTTCTTTTTTGTAAAAAAGAAGCAAAAAACTTTTGTTTGTCTGGGTCACGGGTGGTTTCACCTGCTTGGTCTCATGGAATAAAGTTTTTTTGTTTCTTTTTTTTCAAAAAAAGAAGTGCTTGCTTCCTTATGCTGCCGCCTGCTGCACAAAATTCGGGTGAACGATGGCACCGCCCCGGGTCAGCAGTACGCCTTTGACGATATCGTCCTCGGGCGGAAGTTTCGGGGTTTTGCTGTCCTTGTCCCAGAAATTGGTGAGGAAGGTGAGCAGGTTTCGGGCATAGAGCGTGCTGGCGGCGACGCCGATGCGCGCGGGCCAGTTGCGGTAGCCGAGCACGACGACGCCGTTATCGGTGACGATGCGTTCGCCCGGCACCGTGGCGCCGCAATTGCCGCCGGCATCCGCCGCGATATCGACGATGACGCTGCCCATGCGCATGGCGGCGACGGCTTCCGAGGTCACGATGATCGGGGCTTTGCGGCCCATGACCAGGGCGGTGCAGATGACGATGTCGTTTTTTGCGACGGTTTCGGCGATCAGGGCGGCTTGTTTGGCGCGGAACTCGGCGCTCATTTCCTTCGCATAGGCGCCGGTCTGGGCTTTGCTTTCGTCGTCCTCGACGCCGATGAAGGTCGCACCGAGGGATTTGATTTCTTCCTTGGCGGCGGGGCGGACATCGGTTGCCGAGACGATGGCGCCAAGGCGGCGGGCGGTGGCGATGGCCTGGAGGCCGGCGACGCCGGCGCCGACCACGAAGACGCGGGCTGGCGGCACGGTGCCGGCGGCCGTCATCATCATGGCGAAGCCGCGCGGGAAGGCTTCCGCACCCTCGATCACGGCGCGATAGCCGGCGAGGTTGGCCTGGGAGGACAGCACGTCCATCGACTGGGCGCGGGTGATGCGGGGCAGCAGTTCCATCGAGCAGGCATCGATGCCGGCGGCGGCGTAGGTTTGTGCCAGGGACGGATTGCCGGCGGCACCGAGCGTGCCGATCAGCAGGGCGCCGCGCGGGATCATCGCGAGGGTGGCGTCGTCGGGCGCCTGGACGGTGAGGACGACGCCGGCACCCGCGAGGGCGGTTGCGGCATCGGCGACAATTTCGGCGCCAGCATCGCGCAGCGCGGCATCCGAGATCGCGGCGGATTCACCGGCCCCGGCCTCGATGACGACCTGGATGCCCAGGGCCGTGAGCTTCTTGACCGAATCGGGCACCGCGGCGACGCGGGTTTCCCCCGGCAGGCGCTCTTTCAATACCGCTAGACGCATCAGTTCCATCCCTTCGTGCAGCGCATGCAATCGAATATTATGTTGGCAAGCCCCATCGCAAGCGACATAAATGCCACGAGGACGCCGCTTGTGTTGAACTCTCGCACCATGCGCGGGGTGCGATGTCAAGCGTGGCTGGCGCGATGCAGTACGGCCAGGGGTGAACCCCTGGCCGTGCGCTTCGCAAGTCGGTCGGTTTGGTAGCGCTGCGGATCAGCCGGTGCGGCTGGCGCTGCGGTTGCCTTCGCTGCGGCCGCGGGCTGGTGCGGCGTGCGAGCGCTGCTGCGGCCGGCTGTGGCCGGTCTTCGGTGCGCCGCCGCTACGATTCTGGCCACCGCCGCCGTTGCGGCCTTGGTTGTTGGCGCGGTTGAGGTGCGGCGGGACCACGCCACGGGCGGGCACGGCGCCGCCGGGGATCAGTTGCTTGCCGATCAGGCGTTCGATGTCGCGCAGATAGGTAAGCTCGGCGGGTTCGACGAAGGACACCGCGATGCCATCGGTGCCGGCGCGGGCGGTGCGGCCGATGCGGTGGACGTAGGATTCCGGAATGTTCGGCAGTTCGAAATTCACCACGTGAGAGATGCCATCGACATCGATGCCGCGGGCGGCGATGTCGGTCGCGACCAGGACTTTGATGCGGCCCTGGCGGAACTGATCGAGCGCGCGTTCGCGCTGGCTCTGGCTCTTGTTGCCGTGGATCGCCGAGGCGCCGATGCTTGCCGCTTCGAGATGGCGGCAGACCTTGTCGGCGCCATGCTTGGTGCGGGTGAACACGATGGCGCGTTCGACACCAGGTTCCTTCATCAGGGTGACCAGCGCGTCTTTTTTGGCTTCGCCGGACAGCAGCATGACCCGTTGGTCGATCCGGTCGATCGGTTTGGATTCGACGCTGACCGAGACCTCGCGGGGGTTGCGCAGGAATTCGGCGGCGAGTGCGCGAATCGGCTTGGGCATGGTGGCGCTGAACATCACCGCCTGGCGGCGGGACGGCAGCATCGACATGATTTTGCGGATCGCGGGCATGAAGCCGAGGTCGAGCATCTGGTCGGCCTCATCGAGCACGATCATTTCGGTGCCATCGAGGCGGATGGCGCCGGTGGAGACGTGGTCGAGCAGGCGGCCGGGGGTGGCGACCAGCAGATCGACGCCGGGCATCATCTGGCGGGCCTGCGGGCCGGGCTTGGCACCGCCGATCACGACGGCGACGCTCGGGCGGATGAATTTGCCGTAGACGCGTGCGGCATCCGCGATCTGGCTGGCCAGCTCACGGGTGGGGGCGAGGATCAGGGTGCGGCAACCGCGCGCGCCGGGGTTGGTGCGCTGTTCGACCAGGCGGTGCAGGATCGGCAGCACGAAGGCGGCGGTCTTGCCGGTGCCGGTCTGGGCGATGCCGACCAGGTCGTGGCCTTCGAGGATGATCGGGATCGATTGGGCCTGGATCGGGGTCGGGGTGGTGTAGGATTCGGCCGTGACGGCGCGAATGACGGGCTCGGCGAGGCCGAGGTCGGTAAAGAGGGTCAAGGAAAATGCTTTCATGGTCCCGCTCCCGGCATGGGGGCGTGACATATAGGTTTAAGGAAGCATGCGTAGAACAGCTGCCCGGTGAAGCGTGCGAGGCTTGGTTTTTCCTGCCGCCAACCTGGGATGGGGCACCGTTGCGGGCGCCGCGCATCCAGTGAACATTGCCGGCGACGAAACCGCCGCATCTACGAGCACTGTTCTGTTGCACTGCACATACAAGCTCGGTCGGGGGATTGGCAAGGGGAATCGTGTGCGATGGGGGCAGGGCTGGTGCGCTGGTGCGCCGGGAGCCGCGCTGATCACCGACCGATCGTTATCAGCGACGGCCGCCCCAGCCACCACGATCGCCGCCGCCCCAGCCGTCGCGGTCACCATCACCCCAGCCGCCGCCCCAACCGCCGCCCCAACCACCGCCAAGAAACAGGCCGCCCGTGACGACCGGTGCGGGTGCCACATAGGCAGGTGCGGCATAGCCGCCGCCGTAACCGCCGCCGTACCCGTAGCCGTATGTACTCGGATAGTAGACACAACCCGACAGACCAATCGCCGCACTGCCAAGTGCGATCATGACCATGGTTTTGCGCAGTATCGGTTTCATCGAAACACCTCATTGAACACTGGCTGCTATATAGGTGCGCGCTTGTGGCAAGGATGAGGCGGAATGGGACCAAAATTGTAACGCCCGGCAATGTTTCGCCTTGATGCTGCCGCGATCCGGTCCCTATTAGGCCGCAGCCGACGCCGTTTATAAGTCCTGTTCAACACGGCCGCCCCACGGAGACATGCCATGCGACCCAGTTTTCGTTTTGCCCCATTTCGTGTCGCCCCGTTTCGGGTGGTATTGGCGCTGACCACAGCGATCGGGACGGTTTTGCAAGGCGTGCCGCTGGCGCAGGCGCAGGATGCCGCCACGGCAACGCCGCCCGAGCGGGTCGGTCAGATTGCGCTGGTGCAGGGTTCGGTTTCGTTCGATAGCGCGGGGGCCAGCCAGTGGAGCGCTGCGGCGCTGAATTATCCGGTGACCAGCGGCGATGCGCTGTATACCCAGCCGGGGGCGGAGGCGGCGGTCGCGATCGACTGGAGCCGGATGACGCTGAACGAGGCGACTGAGTTGCAGGTGACCACGATCGGGCCGCAGGTGGTCGATGCCGCGCTGTCGCAGGGCGAGGTTTATGTCGACGTGCGGAACCTCGCGCCGGGGGCGAGCTATGCGATCACGACGCCGCGCGGCACCGTGACGATTGCGCGGGACGGGCAGTATGACATTGTCGCTGGTGATCAGACCGCGCCGACCACGGTGACCGTGATCAGCGGGGCGGCGCAGTTGCAGGGGCAGAACGTGTCGCTGGATATCGCGCCGGGTGAGACCGCGACCTTGCAGGGCGCCGATCCGGTGACGGCGGCGCTGGGGGCGGGGCAGCGCGACCCGTTCGTGGTGCGGCTGCTCGCGGTGCGGTATGCGCCGGCGCCCGCCTATGTGCCGCCGGTGGTCAATCAGATGACCGGCGGGTATCAGTTGGCGGAATACGGATCGTGGTCGCAGACGCCGCAATATGGCGCGGTGTGGTATCCGCGCGTCGCATCGAGCTGGGTGCCGTATCGCGAGGGGCATTGGGCCTATGTGGCACCCTGGGGCTGGACCTGGGTGGATAACGATCCGTGGGGGTTCGCGCCGTTCCATTACGGGCGCTGGGTGCAGTATGGCGGGCGGTGGGGTTGGGCGCCGGCGCCGGTGGCTTATGACGCGCCGGCCTATTATCAGCCGGTGTATGCGCCGGCGACGGTGAGTTTTTTCAATGTCGGGACGGGTGTGGCGATCGGGGTGGGGATTACCGCCGCGGCGTTTGCGGTCGGTTCGATCGGGTGGGTGCCGCTGGGGCCGGATGAGCCGTACCGGCCGTGGTATCATTGCCCGCCGCGCTATGTGCAGCGTGTGAACTACTACAACATCCGCAATCCGAATCATTTCACGGATATTCATAATACCACGATCATCAACAATTACGGGCCGGCGCGGTTGATCAATCGGGGGGCGGCGACGGTGTTGCCGGCCGATGCGATGCGGCGGGGTGATCCGGTGGGGCGGTTCGGGCGGCCGGCGCCGGGGGCGGTGCTGGCGGCGGCTCGGCCGGTGCCGCCGGCGGGATTCCGCGGGCCGGTGGCGCATCCGGGTGGGCCGGGGTTCGGAAAATTGCCGGGCGCGCCGGGGGCGATGATCCATCGCATCGCGGCACAGGCACCACGGCCGGCGCCGTTCGCTGCGTCACGCGGGTTGCCGGTGGCGCGGCCTGCGCCGATCCGCCCGGCGGCGATTCGGCCGCAGATCCATGTGATGCCGCGTGGCCCGAATGTGCGGCCCGGCGTTATGCCTCAGGTGGCGCATCCGATGCCGGCGGCGATCGGGCGGCCGATGCAGCCGGGCGGGATGGTTCATATGAACACGCCGCAGGCACCCCGGCCGCCGGTTGGGCCTGCGCGACCCGGGGCGGTGCGGCCGCCGCAGATGCGGCCGCAGATCAGGACTCCCCAGGTGAGGCCGCAGTATCATCCGCCAGTGCAGCAGGCGCGGCCGCAGCCGCAGCAGTTTCATCCCGCACCCCGGCCACAGCAGTTTCACCCGCCGGCGCAGCAGGCACGGCCGGTTGCACGGGCACCGCAATACCATCCGCCGGCACAGCAGTTTCATCCGGCACCGCGTCCGGCCGCTCGGCCGGCGCCGCGTCCTGCGCCGGGGCATCCGGATCAGCAGCATCCGTGAGGGCTTCTGTTTTGTAAAAAAGCAGCAAAAGAACTTTTGTTTGTCTGGGTTATGGGCGGTTTGGTTGGTGGGGGCTGGCTGGTTGATGATTGCCCTATCAGGGGTGGGGTTGGGCGTGGTACGATCGGCTCATGCAAGACCCGGCTTCCGCTGCGATGATTGAACGACGCCGGCGGCGGATGCGGCGCATGGTCGAAGACGTGTTGCTGTTGCCGCTGGCGCTGCTGCTCGAATTTCTGGATCGGGTGATCTGGGATGGTGCCAAGGCGCTGCTCGATTTGATTTCGCGCCTGGCGGTGGTGGCGCGGCTGCGGCGGTTTTTGCAGACGTTGCCGCCGCTGGTGGTGGTGTTTCTGTTTCTGATCCCCGAGGCGATCGATCATTTGAGCGGGTTCTGGGCGACGGTTTTGTTCGTCAAGGGCAATTGGTTCGCCGCGACGATTGTGGCGGTGTTCATCAAGGGGTTCGCGATTCTGCTGGGGTTGTGGATTTATCAGTCGTGCGAGGAAAACCTGATGTCGGTGCGGTGGTTCGCCATTGCGCATGACAAGGTCATTCTGGCGCGCGACTGGGTGCTGGACCGGACGCGGCCGATCCGCCAGCGGCTGCGGCTTGCCTCGCGCGATGGCGAGCGGGGACGGTTGGCGCGGCGCCTGGCGGCGTGGCGGCAATGGATTGCGGCGGCGATGAGCCGCTGGGCGCGGTGAGGCCACGCCTCGCATGAGCCGGTTGGCGCGGGCGCATCTGACACAGGCGGACCCTGTGCTGGGGGCGCTGATCAGTGAGGTGGGGCGCTGCGGGTTGGTGCATGATCGGACGCGCGAGCCCTACGCGGCGTTGATATCGGCGGTGGCGCATCAGCAATTGCACGCGCGGGCGGCGACGGCGATTCTGGGGCGGTTGGCGACGCTGGCGGGGGCGGAATGCCCGGCGCCGGCGGCACTGCTCTCGCTGGCCGAAGTAGATTTGCGGGGCTGCGGGTTTTCCGGGGCGAAAATTGCCGCACTACGGGATATCGCGGCCCGCACGCTGGACGGGACGGTGCCGACCCGCCGCGCGGCAAGCCGGCTTTCCGATGCCGAATTGATCGAACGGCTGTGCGCGCTGCGCGGCATCGGGCGCTGGACGGTGGAAATGCTGCTGATTTTCACGCTCGGGCGGCCGGATGTGTTTCCGGTCGATGATTTCGGGGTGCGGGAAGGATATCGGGTGATCCACGGACTCGCCGCACAACCGAAACCGCGGGATTTCGCGGTGATCGGGGAAGCCTACGCGCCGTATCGGACGACGGCGGCATGGTATTTATGGCGTGCGGCGGATCGGGCGAAGGAGACGGCGAAGGGCCGGTAGGGATCGTTTTTGTTACGAAATCTGAATGAAATAGATGCGGTGGGGCGACGGGTTCGGTAGGGCTTGAATTTCGTTGGTCCAGATCCTGGTTTTCGGTGATTGGCGGCGTCCCGGCGGCGATTGGATCGGGCACCTGGGCCGCGCGCGCCACACGGATCGGCGTGGCGGGTGGGGGTTCGGGTTCGTGGTGCGCGGGTTCGCGCGCGGTCGGCTGGGGGATTGCGAGGATGGCGGGGCGTTCGATGCCGAGGGCTTCGAACAAGGGGCGGAGGATGCGGCCGATGGCGGGATTGGTTTCGATCAGTTCGGCCATGATGGGATCGGCGAGCAGATCGCGCAGTTGTTGGGCGGGGTAGGTGACGGCGGCGGGCATGTCGTGCGTGCCGGGGAAGACGCGGGGGAGCCAGCCGAAGCCATCCGGCAGGGATGGGCGTTTGGCGCGGTTGGGTTTTTCTGGCGTGAGGCGCTTCCGGCTTGGGGTGGGGCCGCGCAGGACAGCGCGCTCGAAGCGGGCGGCGATGCCGGTGAGGCGCTGCCAGATGGCGATGATCCTGGACCCCGGAAGGTGTTGCGCGTGGCCCTGGTTGACGGCGATTTCGGCCAGCATCGCCATGATGAGGGCGAAGCGGCCGAGGAGTGAGATCGTCAGCGGGGT
>NZ_NCJX01000088.1:0-11025 GCF_002282635.1 Acidiphilium sp. 34-64-41
CCAGCCAGCCGGATCAATGAACTCCTACCCTGGATGATCGACCAGAAGTCCTGACGTCCTGCCCAAAACTAGGCCAACGGCCTCTGGCGGACGCTTACCCTGGTTCGTCGAACCCAACGCCATCAGCGTCACCGTTGAAGGCGGGGCGGTGCGCCTGAGCGGCACGGTTCACTCACCGCATGAACGCAACCTCGCGGCGACCACGGCCTGGTCGGCACCGGGGACCATTACGGTTGACAATAATATTACAGTTTCGTGAGTGTGGACAATGACGAGGCAAGTATAGCGGAGAGTAAAAGTAAGGATCTTCTTTTTTGTGAACAAAAAAGAAACAAAAAAACTTTATTCGTTTGGGTCATGCTGGTGGGAACGCCTGTGGCTCAGCGTTGATGAAAGAGCGACCTATGGAAAATCCTGATACCACGATCGCCATTTTCGACGATCACCTCGCCGCCGATGCCGCCATCAAGACACTCTCCCGCGGCGGCTTTGCGATGAAGCAACTCAGCGTCATCGGCAAAGGCTACCATACCGAGGAAAACGTCGTCGGCTTCTACAATACCGGCGATCGGGTGCGCTTCTGGGGCCTGCGCGGCGCGTTCTGGGGCGGTCTCTGGGGGGTGTTTTTCGGCGGCCTGTTCCTGTCGATCCCCATCGTCGGCCATGTCGTCGTGCTGGGCTATCTGGCCTCGATGGTGTTCTCCGGCGTCGAATCCGCCGCGGTGGTCGGTGGTCTGAGCGCGCTCGGCGCCGCGATGTATGGCATCGGCATTCCGAAAGACAGCGTGATCGAATACGAATCCGCGCTCAAGGCCGATCATTTCCTGGTCATGGTGCACGGCACGCCAGCGGAGACGATCCGGGCGCGCGCCATCCTGGGCCTTGCAAAACCGCTGCGGCTTGATGTTCACACCGGCGTGAAATTCATCGCGCCGCCGCAAGACGTCACCATCCCGGCCTGATGCCATGCACGCCATGATGCTGAATGCGCTCCACCAGCCGCTCGACTATATCGAACTGGTGGACCGGCACCCTGGCCCCGGCCAGGTGCGCGTCGCGATCGCCGCCTGCGGCGTCTGCCGGACCGATCTGCACGTGGTCGACGGCGAATTGCCGCATCCACAGGTGCCGATCATCCCGGGCCATGAAATCATCGGCAGGGTCGATGCGCTGGGCGATGGCGTGCGCGCCTTGCACATTGGCCAGCGCGTCGGCATCCCCTGGCTCGGCCACACCTGCGGCACCTGTCCCTATTGCCGCGCCGGCCACGAAAACCTGTGCGACCACCCGCTGTTCACCGGCTACACGCGCGATGGCGGCTTCGCCACCGCAACCATCGTCGATGCTGCCTACGCCTTCCCGCTCGGCGATGCCGGCAGCGACGCATCGCTGGCGCCGCTGCTCTGCGCCGGGCTGATCGGCTGGCGATCGTTGAAAATCGCCGGCGAGGGTAAAAAACTCGGCCTCTACGGCTTCGGCGCGGCCGCGCATATCGTTGCTCAGATCGCCCGCTGGCAGGGCCGCACGGTCTACGCCTTCACCCGACCGGGCGATGCCGCCACCCAAGCCTTCGCCCGCTCGCTCGGCGCCGTCTGGGTCGGCGGGTCTGACGAGATGCCGCCCGATGCGTTGGACGCCGCGATTATTTTCGCCACTGCCGGCGAACTGGTCCCCGCCGCGCTGCGCGCGCTCCGCAAAGGCGGCCGCGTCGTCTGCGCCGGCATCCATATGAGCGATATCCCGGCGTTCCCCTACAGCCTGCTGTGGGAGGAGCGCCAGATCCTGTCCGTCGCGAACCTGACGCGGCAGGACGGGCTCGAATTTCTGCGCCTGGTGCCGGAAATCGGCATCGTCACCCGCACCACCACCTACCGGCTGACCGAGGCCAATCAGGCCCTGGCCGACCTACGCGCCGGCCGCTTCGAAGGTGCCGCCGTCCTGATCCCCTGACCGCGCGCCAACGATCCGCCCCGGCGAGACCAGCCAGATCGCCGCATTTTCCCCCAGCGAGCGCAATTGCGCCCGATCGGTCGCGGTGCAGAACACCTGGCTCGGGCTTCGCTGCAACGCCTCACCCAGAGCGACGCGATGCGCCGCATCGAGGTGGACGAACGGTTCATCGAGCAGCAGCACCGGTGCCGCGCCGCGCAGCGAGGCGATCAGCGCCGCGTGCGCCAGCACGATCGCCACCAGCATGGCGCGCTGTTGCCCGGTTGATGCGAAGGCGGCGGCAAGCCCGCTGCCGGCATCCGCCAGCAGCAGATCCGCGCGCTGGGGCGAGACCGCGGCAACCGGTTCGGCCCGCGTGCGCGCATAGAGCCGCCGCAGCCAATCCTCCACCACGATCGCCGGCTCGATGGCGAGGCGCGCCCCGATCGGGCACTCCAGCGCCAGCGTCGCCGCCGGAAACGGCGCGAATGCGCCGCGCGCCAGCATCGCGTTGACCCGCGCGATCAGATCGAGCCGCGAGGCGGTCAGGGCGGCGGCGTGGCGGGCCATCGAATCCTCGATGGTCGCGAGCCAGGCGGCATCGGCGGTGCCTTGTTCGATCTGGCGGTTGCGATTGGCCGAAGCCGCCTCGAACGCCGCGACCTCGCTGGCGTGGGCCGGGGCCAGCGCCAAGGTCAGCCGGTCCAGAAAGCGCCGCCGCGCGCTGGCGCCTTCGGTGAACAGCCGGTCCATCTGCGGCGTCAGCCACACGCAGGCGAACGCGGCGGCGGCCGCGGCAGCGTTGACCGGATCACCATCGAGCAGGATTTTGCGGCGCTCGGCACCCGCACCGTCGATCCCGGTACCGAGCGTGAAACGCCGCCCGGCATCGGTCAGTTGGGCGGCGACCGCCCAGCCGCCCGACGCGCCGCGCCGCGCCAGTTCGGCAAATTTTGCCCCGCGCAGCCCGCGCCCCGGCGCCAGCAGTGAAATCGCCTCGAGCAGATTGGTCTTGCCCGACCCGTTCGGCCCTTCGAGGGCCACGATGCGCGAGTTCGGCCGGACATCGAGCGAGGCGTAGGAGCGGAAATCGGTCAGGCGGAGGGTGGTCAGCGTTGTCATGGGAGAAGGAAGCAAGGACTTCTTTTTTTGAAAAAAAAGAAGCAAAAAAACTTTTTGACGCTGGGCCTGTGACGGTTCAAGCGCCCATGCCCCAGATCAAAAAAAGTTTTTTGCTTCTTTTTTTCAAAAAAGAAGCGCTTCCTCCCCTCGCACCGCCGCGCGACCGCTAGACCCGCATCGGCATCAGCACGAAGATCGCGCTCTGATCGCCGGCTGCGCGCACCAGCGTCGGTGCCGCGCCATCGGCGAAGCAGAATTCGACATGGCCTTTGATCTGTTCCGTCACATCGTTGAGATAGCGGGCCTGAAACCCGATTTCGAGCGGCGTGGAGCTGTATTCCACCTGTTCGCCATCCAGTTCTTCCGAGGCGGTACCCTGATCCGGGCTGGTGGCCGACAGCACCAGCAGATCGCGCGCAACCGAGAGTTTCACCGGCTTGTGGCGCTCGGCGGTAATCGCGGATACGCGCGCCACGGCGTTGGAAAAATCGTTGGTATCAACGCGCAGGATCTTGTCGTTACCGACCGGGATGACCTTGCTGTAATCGGGATAGGTGCCGTCGATCAGCTTGCTGGTCATCCGCATGGTGTCGAGCGTGAACTGAATCCGCGTCTCCGACAGGGCAATCGCGATCTCGCCGGTGACATCCTCCAGCAACTTCCTGATTTCATTGACGGTCTTGCGCGGAATGATCACGCCGGGCATGCCCGCCGCGCCATCGGGCAGCGGCTCCTCGACGCGGGCGAGGCGGTGCCCGTCGGTCGCCACCGCGCGCAGCACGGCGGCGCCATCGGATTCGGCGGCGTGCACGTAAATGCCGTTCAAATAATACCGGGTCTCTTCGGTCGAGATCGCAAACCGCGTCCGGTCGATCAACCCGCGCAGCGCCTGCGCCGGGATCGAGAACCGGTGGCTCAGCTTGCCGGCATCGAGCTTGGGGAATTCATCGGTCGGCAGCACCACCAGCTTGGTGGCGTAGCGCCCGGCGCGGAGTGCCAGCGGCGCATCGCCGCCCGGATGGTCGAGCTCGACCTGGGCGTGCTCAGGCTGGCGTCGCACGATTTCATACAGCGTTGCCGCCGGTGCGGTGACCGAGCCATCCTGCGCCGCCTCGACCGGCACATCCTCGATCAGCGCAATCTCCAGATCGGTCGCGGCGATGGTCAGGCGGCCTTCCTTCACGGACAGCAGCACATTGGCGAGGATGGGGATGGTGTTGCGCTTCTCCACCACGTTCTGAACATGGGCCAGCGCCTTGAGGAGCGTGGCGCGATCCGCCTTGAGCTTCATGCGATCCTTCCAGTCATCTTGCCGGGCGTCCGAGTCGGCCGGTTTCGTTGCATAGCCCAGATCGGTCATAAATAGAACCGCCCGCACCATCATCGAACTGCAACCAATCAGTGGGTGACAAGGGGGGCATTGCGGGTTATGGCGGGCCTGTCAGGTTCGCAGGGCCCGGCATCAGACCGACATCGTCAATTCTTTCAAGCGGATCTGCTCATGACCAGCATCGCCCCGCCTGCCCTTGTGCATGGACGCCGCCTGCCCAACGCGTGGGACATCGCTGCGATTCTGCTCGTGATGGGCGTGCTGATCGGCGTCGTCAGCGTCGCGCGCGGCACCCTCGCGCCGCTCGCCGCCGCCCAGGCGACCCATATCCATCTCGATCCCGCCTACCTGCCGGGCTACGCGGTCCGTACCACGCTGCGCATGTTCGCGGCGCTGTTCCTCTCGCTGATCTTTACCTTCCTGGTCGCGACGCTGGCCGCCAAAAGCCGGCGCGCCGCCATCATCATCATCCCGGTGCTCGACATCCTGCAATCGATCCCGATCCTCGGGTTCCTGTCGGTCACCGTGCTGTTCTTCGTCAATCTGTTTCCGGGCCAGCAGCTCGGCGCCGAATGTGCCGCCATTTTCGCGGTGTTCACCGGCCAGGCGTGGAACATGACGTTCAGCTTCTACCAATCCCTGACCACCGAACCATCCGATCTCGATGAAGCGTGCCGCAGCTTCGGCCTTTCGCCGTGGCAGCGCTTCTGGCGGCTCGATGTGCCGTTCGCCGTTCCCGGCCTCGTCTGGAACATGATGCTGTCGATGTCGGGCGGCTGGTTCTTTGTGGTCTATGCCGAGGCGATTACGGTCGGCAACACCACGTTCACCCTGCCGGGCATCGGCTCCTATGTCGCGGTCGCGCTGCAACGGCGCGATCTGCTGGCGATTTTCGAAGCCGTGTTCACCATGCTGGTGGTCATCCTGCTGTACGACCAGCTGCTGTTCCGCCCGCTGGTCGCCTGGTCCGACAAATTCCGCTTTGAAACCGTGCAGACCGCCTCGGCCGGCGAGCCGTGGGTGCTGAAACTGCTGCGCCGCACGTTTATTCTGCGCGAGGCCGCCGGGTGGCTGGGCGATCGTGTCGCCGTCATCGGCCGGCTCCGCCTCGGCCGCGCCGAACGCACCTTCGCCTCGCTGAAAGTCGGCAAGAGCTCGTCCAAACTGGGCGATGGCGTGTTCTACGCCGTGGTGATCGCCGCCGCCGGCTATGCGTTCTGGCAGGTGACGACGTTTTGTGCCGCGCATCTTGCCTGGTCCGATCTGCTGACCTGCGTGATCGATGCGTTTTTCACTTTGGCGCGCGTGCTCGCCGCCCTGCTGATTTCCTGCGCGATCTGGGTGCCGGTCGGCGTCTGGGTTGGTCTGCGGCCGAAGGCGACCAAGCTGGTCCAGCCGGTCGCGCAATTCCTCGCGGCATTTCCGGCCAATCTGCTGTTTCCGCTGGTGGTGGCCGGCATCGTCGCCTTCCATTTGTTGCCGAACATCTGGCTGACGCCGCTGATGGTGCTGGGCACGCAATGGTATATTCTGTTCAACGTCGTCGCCGGCGCTTCCGCGCTGCCGGGCGACCTCAAGGAGGTTGCTGCCAGTTTCGGGCTGCGCGGCTGGCTGCGCTGGCGCCGCCTGATCATTCCCGGCATCCTGCCCTATCTGGTCACCGGCGCGCTCACCGCGACGGGGGCGGCCTGGAATGCCTCGATCGTTGCGGAAGTGGCCTCGTGGGGCAAGACCACGCTGGTTGCCAAGGGCCTGGGTGCCTATATCGCGCAGGCCACCACCGCCGGTGATACCAGCAAGATCGTGCTGGGCGTCGCGGTGATGTCGGCCTTCGTGCTGAGTTTCAACCGGCTGGTCTGGCGCCCGCTCTATGCCTACGCCAGCCGCCGCACCAATCTCGGATAGGGGATTTCATGGATCAGCAAGTTACCACCCATACCCTGCTCGAAGTCAGCCATTGCCGGCAGGCCTATCCGAAAGAGGCCAATAACGAGCTCATCGTGCTCGACGATGTCAACGTGCGCCTGTTCGAGGGCGAAATCGTCGGTCTGCTCGGCCGTTCGGGGTCGGGCAAATCGACCCTGCTGCGCATCATCGCCGGCCTGTTGCGCCCGACCAGCGGCGATGTCACCTGGCAGGGCAAGCCGGTTCGCGGCCCGGTGCGCGGTGTCGCGATGGTGTTCCAGAGTTTCGCGCTGTTCCCCTGGCTCTCGGTGCAGGAAAATGTCGAAATCGGCCTCGAAGCGATGGGCGTTTCTCGTTCGGTGCGCGAGACCCGTGCCGAGGAAGCGATCGACCTGATCGGCCTCGGTGGCTATGAAAGCGCCTACCCCAAGGAGCTTTCGGGTGGCATGCGCCAGCGCGTCGGTCTTGCGCGTGCGCTGGTCACCCACCCCGATCTGCTGCTGATGGACGAGCCGTTTTCGGCACTCGACGTGCTGACCGCGGAAACCCTGCGCACCGATCTGATCGATTTGTGGTCCGAGCGTAAGCTGCCGGTCAAATCGATCCTGATGGTCACCCACAACATCGAGGAAGCGGTGCTGATGTGCGACCGCATCCTGGTGTTCTCGTCCGATCCCGGCCGCGTCGCCCATGAAATGACCGTGCCGTTCGCCCATCCGCGCAACCGGCTCGACCCCGCCTTCCGCCAGATGGTCGATGATATTTACGCGGTGATGACAAGGCGCAAGACCCCGGCCGACCTGCGCGCCGCCGCCGCCAAACCGACCACCGGCTTCGCAACGCCGCTCCACCCGATCGGCACCAATCTGATGTCCGGGCTGATGGAAACCCTCGCCGCCGAACCCTATAACGGCCGCGCCGACCTGCCCGCGCTGGCCGCCGTGCTGCAATACGAGGCCGATGAACTGCTGCCGCTTGGCGAGACGCTGCAATTGCTGCATTTCGCCGAACTCGAGGAAGGCGACATCCGCCTGACCGACCAGGGTCGCAGCTTCGTCCACGCCGATACCGACGAGCGCAAGAAAATTTTTGCGGAGGCGGCGCGCAGCCATGTCAAACTGGTCGCCGCGATCCGCCAGGTGATCGACGAACGCTGGAACCATCGTGCCTCGGCCGTGCGCTTCCGCGACGAGCTGGAAGACCACATGTCGCCCGAACGCGCCGAGGAGACCCTGCGCACCGCGATTTCCTGGGGCCGCTACGCCGAATTGTTCTCATACGACGAGGAAGGGCAGCAATTCAGCCTCGAGGATATCGAGGAGGAATAAGCCCGCCTCGGCACCGCGCTGCCACCTTACCGAAAATTACAAAATCCGGCCTGGAAACCGCCAAAACGTCAGCCCAGCTTTGTCACACTGTCGTGATGGAGCAACAATGTCGCAACCTTTGATGATCGTGGGCGCGCCGCGCTCCGGAACCACTTTCCTGTGTCACGTGCTGAACCAGCACCCGGATATCGGGATCACCAACGAGGCGCGGGTGTTCGCCGACCTCAAGCACCGGCTCGATCCCGCTGCGGCGCGCGATGATCTGATCGGTCAGGATTTCCAGGCCGAGTGGCGCGATTTCCAGCGCCGCCATGCCGGTGCCACGATCGAGCGGTTCTACCGCGAACAACTCGGCATCAGCACAAGGATCTGGGGTGATAAACACCCGCCCTATGCCGATCCCACCCTGCTGTCCGGCCGCACCGAGGCAACCCCCATTGCGCCGCCATCGGGCTCCTGCCTTGAGCTGATCGCGGAGGTACTGCCGGCAGCCAAATTCATCCACATCCACCGCCATCCCGCCCGCGTCGCCCGCTCGCTCGCGCGCAAGGGCTGGATCGGCAGCTACGAGGCCGGCCTTTCCATCTGGCGGCAATATGTCACCGAAATCCGCCGTTTCCTCGGCGATCTTGCGGAGCATCGCCACCTTACCCTCGCGCACGAGGATCTGATCGACAACGCCGATCGCGCGGCTGAGGAGATCGCTTCGTTCCTCGACCTCGCTGATCGGGGGCCGCTTGCGCGCTTCCTGCACGCGCAACGCCGCAAGCCCACACCGTTCAGCGATCCGGTGAGCGAACTCGGCGCTGCTCGATCCGCTGCGACCCGTCGCGATGAAACCATCGCGGTCCGTACGCTCGGCAACCTCGCTGCCCAGTTGGGCTACGCGACCCCGTCCCACGCGGCTGCCTGAATCGCCATCATGCGGAAGATCGGATAACCCGGCGTTAATCTTTGCTCCTTAGTGTGAACCGCATAGCGGCAGAAGTAAGGATGACGCCACGTGCTTTTGAAACTGAACGTTCGACATAAGCTTTACCTGACCGCGGCGATCAGCCTGGTCGGCTTCGTCTGCCTCTGTGCCTTCGCGCTGCATCTGCTCTATCGCACCATGCTGGCCGACCGGATCGCCAAGACCGACTTGCTTGCGCAAATGGCCCGCTCGGTCGCCGCCTCGATCTACCAGCGCGAACAGGCCGGCCAGATCAGCGAGGCCGCCGCCCAAGCCAAGGCCGAGCGGATCATCGGCCAGATGAGCTATGGCAAGGACGGCTATATATTCGTCAACAACAGCAAAGCGGTCCGCATCGTTTTCCCGCCCAATCCGAAACTGGTTGGCCAGAACACCTGGAACCTGCACGACCCGGATGGCGTGTACCTCAACCGCGTGATGGAACGGCGCGCCGTCGCGGGCGATCACCGGCCCACCTTCTACCGGTTTCCCAAGCCCGGCTCGAAAACGCCGGTTCAGAAAGTCGCGATGGTGGAATATTTCGCGCCATGGGACTGGGTGATCGGCACCGGCATCTACCTTGACGATGTGCAACATGATTTCGACGCGCTGCTCTGGGAGTTTGCGGCTTTTGCCCTGCCGATTCTGCTCCTGATCTTCGGCGTCGCGTTCTGGTTATCGCGCAACATTGCGCTGCCGCTCTCTGCCCTTGCCGTGCAGACCGGCAAACTCGGCACCGGCGCGCTCGACATCACGATCGACGGAGTCGGGCGGTCCGATGAAATCGGCACCCTTGCCACCGCGATCGACCGCTTTCGGCTCGATGGGCTGGAGAAGCGACGTCTGGAAGCCGAAGCGACCGAAACCCGCCAGCTGCGCGAGGCTGAACGCGCCCAGCAGGAGAGCCTGCGGACAGCCATGAACAGCCAGCTTGGCGCCGTGGTCAGCGCCGTCGCCGGCGGCCTGAGTCGCCTCGCCGATGGTGATCTGCTGCATCGCATCAACACCCCATTCGCCGCCGAATACGAAAAACTGCGCGCCGATTTCAACGATGCGGTCACGAGGCTGCACGCCACCATGACCGACGTCTCCGGCGCGACCAATACGATCCGCGCCGGTTCCGGCCAGATCGCCACCGCCTCGGACGACATGGCACGCCGCGCCGAACAACAGGCCGCCAACCTTGAACAGACCGCGGCCGCGCTCGACCAGATTACCGCCACTGTCCGCCGCACCGCCGAAGGCGCCGTTCAGGCCCGCAAACTGGTGCAGACCGCGCGCGATGATTCCGAACGCTCGGGTGATGTCGTCGGCCGCGCGGTGGATGCCATGACCGGCATCGTCCAATCCTCCACCCAGATCGGCAATATCACCGGCGTGATCGACGAAATCGCGTTCCAGACCAACCTGCTCGCCCTCAACGCCGGCATCGAGGCCGCGCGCGCGGGCGATGCCGGGCGGGGTTTCGCCGTGGTCGCCTCGGAAGTGCGCGCCCTGGCACAACGCTCGGCCGATGCCGCCAAGGAAATCACCTCGCTGATCAAAATGTCCGGCAGCCAAGTCAAGACCGGCGTCGAACTGGTCGATGAAGCTGGCAAAACCCTCAACCGTATCGCAACGCAGGTCTCCACCATCGACGGCATCGTCGCCGAGATCGCCGCTTCGGCGCAGGAGCAATCCACCGGCCTCAGCCAGATCAACACCGCGATCAACGCGATGGATCAGGCAACCCAGCAGAACGCCGCCATGGTCCAGCAATCCACCGCAGCCGCTAGCAGCCTCGCGGGCGATTCTGACCATCTCTCGAGCTTGATCGCCCGGTTTGCTCTGGCCGAGCAGACCAAATCGGGCCGCCCGCCATCGCTCCAGCGGGCGTAGCTGGTCCTAACCGACCTTTACGCCCTTCCAGAACGCGACGCGGCCCTTGATCGCGGCCGCGGCGGCCAGAGGCTCGGCATAATACCAGGCCGCATCCGTATTGGTCGCGCCGTCCACCGCGACTGTATAATAACTCGCGGTTCCCTTCCACGGGCAACGCGATGTGGTCGCACTCGGCCGCAACGCCTCGGCGCGTACCGCATCGAGCGGGAAATAATGATTGCCCTCGACCACCACGGTATCGCTCGATTCCGCAATCACCGTTTCGTTCCAGATAGCTTTGACCATGAATGTGTCTCCTTGCGACCGCTGCATGAAACGAAATCGAAATAGCGGCGTCAAGGCCGGTGAAAATTTCTAAAATTACGTTCGATTTTGGTTTACTTTCGGATTGGAAACATTTTAAGGTCGCGACTACCACAATTTGGAGCGATGCTGATCATGGCTATCATCACATGTGAAACCGGATGGAAGGGTACGTCAAACCGTGCCTATCCGGTTGACTCAGACACCCACTAGGGCTAGTGGCCCCCGCCATGGCGGCCATTGACATTCACCAGCGTGACGAACTGGCTTTTCCC
>NZ_NCJX01000089.1:0-22811 GCF_002282635.1 Acidiphilium sp. 34-64-41
GATCAAAATTCAAATCGACACCACCCACAAAATGCCGGAAAACTAAATAAAATCAAACTGTTATATGCTAACAATCCCGGCTAAGCCGGACGGCAGTGTTCTTTTTTCCAAAAAAGAAGTCCTTCCCTTCCCTTTCCCCCACCGTACTCCCCCGCACCTCAAGACTCATACTCGTCTCATCGATCGCAGCCGGGCACGCCTCACCGCGCCGCAGCGCCTCGATCGCGGTGCGCAGGATAGCACCGGCGCGTTGGCCGATCTGGGCGGCTTCGACGGCGATGGTGGTGATAGCGGGGTGGCTGCAGCGGGCGATTTCGAAATCGCCGAAGCCGCCGATCGCGATGGTTTGCGGCACGGCGATGCCGCGGCGCTGGCATTCGCTGATCGCGCCGAAGGCGATCGGGTCGCTGGCGCAGACCAGGCCGTCGATATCGGGCCAGCGGGCGATGGTGCGGGCGAGGCCGGCGGCGCCGTGGTGCATCGAGAGTGGCGGCAGGCCGTAGCGCAGCGTGCGGGGTGGGCCGAGCCCGAGGCGGACGAGGGCTTCGAGGTAGCCGTGTTTGCGGGCTTCGCCGCGGGGGTCGCGCGGCGAGGCGCCGCCGAGGAAGGCGATGCGCCGGCGGCCGATGGCGGCGAGGTGTTCGGTCATCATGGCGCCGGCGGCGCGGTTGGAGAAGCCGACGACATGGCCGATCGGGGTGGCCGGCAGGTCCCAGGTTTCGACCACGGGAATGCCGGAGCGGGCCAGGCGATCGGCGACGCGGCTGGTGTGGACGCCGCCGGTCAGCACGATGCCTTCGGGGCGATGGCGCATCATGGTTTGCAGCAATTCGTCCTCGCGGCCGATGCGGTATTCGGTGGTGCCGAGCAGCAGGTCGAGCCCGGCTGCGCGCAGTTCGGCTTCGAGACCGCGCACGGTTTCGGCGAAATTGGCGTTGTCGATCGAGGGCACGATGACGGCGACGAAGCCGGAGCGGCGGCTGGCGAGCGCGCCGGCGGCGGCGTGGGGGACGTAGTGCAGCCGGTCGATTTCGGCGAGGATGCGCGCCTTGGTTTCGGGCGCGATACGGTCGCCGCGCAGGGCGCGCGAGACGGTCATTTTCGAGACGTTCGTGGCGCGGGCGACGTCGTTCATAGTCGGCGCGCTGCGCGTTGGGGTGGGTGTTGGCGGTTTGGTCATGGCGGCGGTTTCAGAAAGTGATCTGGACTTTCATGGCGCGGGTTTTATCGGCGGCGAGGGCGAAGGCGTCGGCCGCCTGATCGACCGGGAAGGTGGCGCTGAGCATGGGGGCGACATCGATCGCGCCGGTGCCGAGCAGCGTGACGGCGTGGGTGAATTCATCGGTGAAGCGGAAGGTGCCGAGCAGGTCGATCTCCTTGGTGACCAGAACCATCGAGGCGACCGGCAGATCGCCGCCGAGGCCGACCTGGACGATGCGGCCGCGCGGGCGGACCACCGACATCAGGGCCGGCAGCGCGCTCGGGGCGCCGGAGGCTTCGAAGCCGATGTCGAAATGGCCGCGATCGGCGGTGAATCGATCGAGCGCCTCGGGGGTGATGGCTTGGTCCGCACCGAGGGTGCGGGCGAGGGCGAGGGGCTCGGCGGCGATGTCGGACGCGATGATTTCACCGGCACCGGCATGGCGGGCGGCGAGCAGGATGAGCATGCCGATCGGGCCCATGCCGGTGATGACGACGCGATCGCCCGGGCGGAGTGCGGCGCGGGTGAGCGCGTGCAGGGCGACGGCGAGCGGTTCGGCGAAGACGGCGATCGATGGATCGAGCCCGTGCGGCAGTTTGACGAGCTGTCTGGCCTCGACCGTGACATCGGTGCTGAACGCGCCCTGGACATGCGGGCGGCGCATCGCGCTGCCAAGGAAGCGCATATCGAGGCAGTGGTTGCTCATACCATCAGTGCAGAAGCGGCAGATGCCGCAGGGCAGCGCGGGGTTGATCGCCACCGCATCGCCCACCGCGAGGTCCGTGACGCCGGAGCCGAGGCCAGCAATGGTGCCGACGACTTCATGGCCGAGCACCATGGGTTCGGCGAGCCGGACCGGGCCGAAGCCGCCGTGGCGGACATAGTGCAGATCAGACCCGCAGATGCCGCCACGATCGATCCGGACGCGCGCCTGACCGGCGCCGGGCGGCGGAGCGGTGCGCGGCTCGACGCGGAGATCGCCGGCGCGATGGATCACGATTGCGGGCATGGAAAATTCCTCCTTGAGACGCCGGGCGGCTTTGTGTTACGAGGGTTGTGTTAGCGGTAACATGCTCCGGAATTGTCGCGACGGCAACGCGGGTTATGGTACGGCTGACGCGTTTGATACGAAACCATAAGAATAGCGCCCGCCGGCCGAATGGTCAGGACCGGGCGCAGGGCAGGATGATGACGAACCAAGCGTTTGACCTCAGCGGGAAACGTGCCTTGATCACCGGTGGCAGCCGCGGCATCGGGCTGGCGATTGCGGCCGGGCTCGCTCAGGCGGGTGCCGCCGTGGTGCTGAATGCGCGCGATGGCGCCGCACTCGAACAGGCGGCGGCCGGCTTGCGCGCGGCGGGGCACGATGTGGCGAGCCAGGCGTTCGACGTGATGGACCCCGCGAGCGTGGAGCGCGGTGTCGCGGCGATCGAGGCGGATGGTGCCATCGACATCCTGATCAACAACGCCGGGATGCAGCACCGGATGGCGGCGGAGGATTTCGCCGAGGCGGATTTCGACCGGCTGATGGCGATCAATGTGAAGGGCGCGTTTTTTGTCGCCCAGGCGGTCGGGCGGCGGATGATCGCGCGGCGGCGCGGCAAGATCATCAATATCGCGTCGGTGCAAAGCGAGCTGGGCCGCGCCTCGATCACGCCCTATGCGATGTCGAAAGGGGCGGTGCGGCAATTGACCCGCGGGCTGTGCGCGGAGTGGGCGCGGCATAACATCCAGGTCAACGCGATCGCGCCGGGGTATTTCCGCACCGAGCTGACGTCGGCCTTGGTGGCCGATCCCGCGTTCACCGCCTGGCTGGTGGCGCGCACGCCGGCCGGGCGGTGGGGCGAGGTGGCGGAGCTGGGCGGCACCGCGGTGTTTCTGGCCTCCGCCGCCGCCGATTTCGTCAATGGCCAGACCATCTTCGTCGATGGCGGGCTGACGAGCGTGGTATGAGCGCTGCCCAGGTGCCGCCGCTGCTGGAGATGCGCGGCATCGGCAAATCGTTCGGCGGCACGCGGGCGCTGGACCGGGTGGATTTCACCGTCGGGCATGGCGAGATCGTGGCGTTGCTGGGCGAGAACGGTGCCGGCAAATCGACCCTGATCAAGATTCTGGCCGGGATTCACCGGATGGATGAGGGCAGTATCGGGTTTCAGGGGCGGGAGATCACGGGGTCGCCGGGGTTGCTGCCGATCCGCTTCATTCACCAGGATCTGGGCCTGTTCGACTGGATGACGATCAGCGAGAATTTCGGGCTGACGCTGGGGTTTTTGCGACGGTTCGGGCTGATCGACCGGGCGGCGAACCGCGCGCGCACGGTGGCGGCGCTGGCCGCACTCGGGCTCGATCGGCATCCCGACACGCGCATCCGCGATCTTGGCCGGGCGGAGCGCGCACTGGTGGCGATTGCCCGCGCGCTGGCGGCGAACGGCGAGGTGCTCGTGCTCGATGAACCGACCGCGAGCCTGCCGGCCTCGGAAGTGGCGCGGCTGTTCGATGCGCTGCGGCAGTTGCGGGCGCGCGGGGTGGGCATTGTGTACGTGTCGCACCGGCTGGACGAGGTGTTCGAACTGGCGGACCGGGTGGTGGTGCTGCGCGACGGCCGGCTGGCCGGCGCCGGGCCGGTGGCGGGGCTGACGGCGGACCGGCTGATTTCAATGATCGTCGGGCAGGGGTTCGCGCGGCACCGGCGCACCGATTGCGCAGCCGGCACCGCGGTGCGGCTCGCGTGCCGGTCGGTCGTGATCGAGACGGCGGCGCCGCTCGATGCGGCGTTCCGGGCGGGCGAGATCGTGGGCCTGGCTGGGCTGGTCGGCGCCGGGCAGGAACGGCTGGGGCGCGCGCTGTTCGGCCGGGCGGTGGTGCATGAGGGCGCGATCACGCTCGATGGCGCGGCCTATGCGCCGCGCGATCCGCGCCATGCGATGGCGCGGGGGATCGGGTTCGTCGCCGGCGACCGGACCGGGGAATCGACCGCGGCGCGGCTGAGCATCGCGGAGAATGCGTTTCTGAACCCGTATGCGCATGGCATGGGCGCGCTGGAATACATCACACCGCGCCGCGTGCATCGGCGCGCACACGCGCTTGGGCGCCGGGTCGGGCTGCGGCCGAACCAGCCTTGGCTCCTGCTCGAGCAATTATCGGGCGGCAATCAGCAAAAAGTTGTGGTGGGGCGCTGGCTCGACCAGGGGGCAAAGCTGCTGGTGGTGGAGGACCCGACTTCGGGCGTCGATGTCGGCGCGCGGGCCGAGATTTACCGGCTGTTCGCCGAGGCGGCGGCGGCGGGGGCGACGATTTTGGTGGTGTCGTCGGATTTCGAGGAAATCGCGCAGATCTGCGACCGCGCGCTGGTGTTCGACCGGGGCGCGGTGGTCGCCGAACTGGCGGGCGACGCGCTCACCATCGACCGGTTGATCGCGGCGGCATCGGCCGGGGTGTTTTCGCGACGACATGAAGGGAGTGCGCATGGAATCGCTCAAATCTGACGCGCTGGAGCCGAGCGGGGCCGAGCGCGAGAGCATGGGGCGCGGCGAGCTGGTGCGCCGCGGGCTCACCACCTACGGGCTGCCAATCATCACGCTGTTCCTGATCGCGCTGTTCTCGATCCTGCTGCCGGATACGTTTCCGACCGCGGACAACATGCGCGCGGTGTTCGTGGTGAAATCGGTCGTGGCATTGCTGGCGCTCGCCGCCCTGCTGCCGATGATCGCGGGGCGGATTGATCTGACGGTGGGGTACGGCATCGTGCTGTGGTCGATCATCGCGATCAGCCTGCAGGTGCAATATCACTGGCCCTGGCCGCTCGCGGTGCTCGCCGTGCTGGTGCTGGGCGGGCTGTTCGGGTTGATGAACGGGCTGCTGGTCGAGATCGCGCAGATCGACAGTTTCATTGCCACTTTGGGCACCGGCACGATCATTTTCGCTTTGGCGGAATGGTATACCGGTGGCGAACAGATGGTCGGCACGCTATCGGCCGGGTTCACCGCGATCAACGACGGGCGATTGTTCGGGGTGATCCCCTTGCCGGTGGTCTATGTGCTGGTGATTGCCTTCGTGCTGTGGCTGGTGACCGAGCGGATGCCGCTGGGCCGGGTGCTGTACGCGATCGGCGCGAACCGCCGCGCGGCGGAGTTGAACGGCATTGCGGTACGCACCCATGTGGTCGGGGTGTTCATCGCCTCCGGCGTGTTGACCGCCTTCGCCTCGGTCGTGCTGGCGGCGCAATTGCGGATCGGCACGACCAGCCTCGGTTTGAGTTATCTGCTGCCCGCCCTGGTCGGCGCGTTTCTTGGCTCGACCACGATCAAGCCGGGGCGGGTCAATGTCTGGGGCACGGTTGCCGCCGAAGTGCTGCTGGCGGTCGGGATTTCCGGGATCGAGCAGCTCGGCGGGGCGTTTTTCGTATCGGATTTGTTCAACGGCATCACGCTGGTGCTCTCGATCGGCCTGGCCGGTTTCGCGCAGCGCCGCCGTGCGGTTCATCTGAAGGCGGTGCGGCCGGCATTGGTGCCGGCCCCGGCTGCCTCGGCAACAGGGGGGGATTTATGAAACCAGGAATGATCATCGCTATCGCGGCGGCATCGGCCGGATTGTCAGGGCGGGCGCTGGCCGATACCACCGTCGCGGCGGCCAAGGCGTTCGTCGCGGCGGCGACCAGCAAGACGATACCCTACACCGGCCCGACCACCGGGCCGAAGGCGGTGCCGGGCAAGTTCATTGTCTATGTATCGACCGATCAGTCGAACGGCGGCGCGCGCGGTGTGGCCAAGGGCGTGGCGGCGGCGGCCAAGGCGATCGGCTGGCGCTTCCGGCTGATCGACGGCAAGGGCACGGCGGCGGGGCAGAACGCCGCGTTGTCCTCGGCGATCGCGCTCAAGCCGGCGGGCATCGTGCTGGGCGGGGTGGATGCGGTGCAATCCGCGCCGTTCATCGAGCAGGCCGACAAGGCGGGCATCAAGGTGGTGGGCTGGAATGCATCGCCGCGTCCCGGTCCGATCGCTTCGCCCGGCGTGATCTATAATGTCACGCAGAACTCGCTGGACGTCGCGAAGGCGGCAGCGCTGTACGCCATTGCAAAGTCGGATGGGCACGCGAACGTGGTAATCTTCACCACCAGCGAGTATGCGATCGCGATGGCGAAATCGGCCGAGATGGCCAAGACCATCAAGCAATGCGCCGGGTGCAAGGTGCTCGCGATCAAGAACGTGCCGCTGGGCGCGACCGCGACGCGGATGCCGCAGGTGACGGCGGCGCTGCTGTCGAAATTCGCCAAGACCTGGAATTATTCGCTGGCGATCAATGATCTGTATTATGATTATATGGCGCCTGGATTGTCGGCATCCGGTCGCAAGGGCGATGGCCCGCCGTATAACGTGTCGGCCGGCGATGGTTCGGAATCGGCGTTTCAGCGCATCCGTTCGAAACAATTCCAGACCGCGACGGTGGCGGCGCCGCTGGAGCTGGAAGGGTGGCAATGCGTCGATGAGCTGAACCGCGCCTTCGCCGGGCAGCCGCCGGCGACCGAGCCCGATCCGGTGCATCTGTTCACGCCGGACAACATCGATGAGGACGGCGGCAAGATCAATGTGTTCAACCCGTCGAACGGCTACAAGGCGGTGTTTCTGAAAATTTGGGGCAAATCGGCCTGAATGGCACGGCCGGTTGGCCCGTTGCCAACCGCCGTCACGTGTTCGGGGTGGTTCAGGCGATCGTTCTGAACCCCCGCATCCAGTGCGCGTTGCAGGGGCCGTACTGGCTGAGCATGTCGGTGACCCAGGCCGGCAGGCCGCCTTCGACGATCAGGCATTCGCCGAAATTGGGGTCGAAGGCAAAGACCTGGTTGTCGGCCTTGCCGGTGGTGCCGCGCCCGGTCTTCATTTTCCGGAAAAAGGCGATGGTGTGCGCACCGCCACCGGCACCGGCAACGCTGCCGGTAAACCAGAAGCTGTAGATCAGGCCTGCGACATCGGTGCCGTTGAGGCCGGCGAGGAAACTCGCCTCGGTATAGGCCGCGTAGGGGATGATATCGCGGACAAACTGCAGGCCGCGCCAGGCCGCGACGCCCTTGTCCGCCGCTGCGGCGCTCTGGCGGCTCCACTCGTTGCTGAATACCGTTTGCGTGACCATGGCGGCGCCGCCCTTGTTTTTGCCCAAGGCGCGCATGCGTGCGGCGGCGTTGGCGGGCCTGGCATCGGCATACATCGCGGCGAGCCATTCGAGGGAGAAATTATGGCACGCACCCGCGGTCGCCGCCTGGTTGGCGGACCCTTTCATGACGTTGACCTGCGAAAAACCGGCGGTCTGATCCAGTAATGGCATGGTGATCTCCCTGGCTGAACTGATGGCGGGATTTTGGCACGTTCGAATCGGAAACTCTAATTTTTGTATTGCACGCCCGGTCCCGATCGATGCGCCAGCGTGCGGCGTCAGGCAGTGATCGGCACGCTGATCCGCACGATCAGGCCAGGGGCATGGTCATCGAGCGTGATCGTGCCGTCGTGCAGGGCGACCACGGCCTTGACCAAAGCAAGGCCCAGGCCGTGGCCGGCGGTGGTGCGCGCCGCATCGAGCCGGACGAAGCGGCGGAACACGCGTTCGCGGTCGGCATCGCGGATGCCGGGGCCGCGATCGGCCAGTTCGATCGTGACGGCGCGGTCCTGCGCGTGCGCCGCCAGCGTGATGGCGATGCCGGGCGGACAATGGCGGATGGCGTTCTCGATCAGATTGACCAGCATCTGCGTGATCAGCGCGGCATCGCCCTGGATGATCAGATCATCCGCGATCGCATGGGTGAGGCGCTGGTCACGGTCTTCGGCCACCAGCTCGTAGGACTCCGCCAGCGCGCGGCACAGGGCGGACAGGTCGATCGGCTCGAAATGCCCCTGCACCGCCCCGGCCTCGACCTCGGCAATCCGCAGCAGGGCAGCGAAAATCGCGATAATCTGTTCGACCTGCTGTAACGCCTGGGCGTAGCCCGGATCGGTCACCGCGCGGCGCTGCGCCTGCACCAGATGATCGCGCAGCCGGGTGAGCGGTGCCCGCAGATCATGCGCGATGTCGCTGGTAACCTGGCGCGCGGTTTCGACCAGGCGGTCGATCGTGGCGAGCATCAGGTTCAGGTCGGTGGTCAGGAAATCCAGCTCGTCGTCGATGCCGTACAGCTTGATCCGGTGCGAAAGGTCGCCCGCGACGATCTGGCGGCTCGCCTCGCTGATCGCGCGCACCCGTTGCAGGCTATAGAGCGCGATCAACAGGCTCATCAGCAGGCCGAGCGAGATCATGAAGCCGAACACACCGGCAAACAGCCAGGCGATTTCGGTGTTCAGCCGCGCGAACACCGAGGCATCCTCGCCGATGAACAGAATGTCGCCGTCGGACAGGCGCTGGCCGATGCCATCGATCGCGCGTACACGCGGCGGCATGCCGGGCAGGTTCCAGCGCGTCAGGTGGCGCCAGAGCAGCGGGTTGGTCGGCATGGGGATGTTGCCGGCCCGCTCGATGCCCTTCGCATCGCTCAGCGCATAGAAGGTGTGGCGTTCCTGCAGCGTCGCGAGCTCGATTTCCGAGCGCAGCGAACTGCCCGATGACAGGGCATCGGCGATCAGGTCGGCGCGGTCGCCCGCGACGATCGGGCTGAATTCCTGGCGGGCGGCGCGGGCGGTCGCGCCATAGATCATGGCGAACACGATGATGGCGCCGATGGTCGAAAGCATGGTGCCCAGCACGGCCAGCCGAAAGCTGGCCATGCGGAATACGCTGCCGCGCTCAGCCGGGGCTCTCATGCGCCACCCGATAGCCGACACCCCAGACGGTGTGGATCAGCTCGCAGTCGAAGCCGCGATCGACCTTGGCGCGGATGCGGCTGACGTGGGACTCCACCAGCGAGGTCTGCGGGTCGAAATGGAAATCCCAGACCGCCTCGAGCAGCATGGTGCGGGTAACCACCCGGCCGGCGTTGAGCATCAGGAATTCAAGCAGGCGGAATTCGCGCGGTTTCAGCTCAATCCGCTGGCCGGCGCGGGTTGCGACCTGGCTCAGCCGGTCCAGCGTAAGGTCGTGAACCGCGAGGGTGGTGGCGGGGCGCTTGTAGGCGTGGCGGCGGGCGATCGCGCCGATCCGGGCGACCAGCTCCTCGATCGCGAAGGGTTTGACCAGGTAATCATCGGCCCCGGCGCGCAAGCCCTCGACGCGTTCATCGACCCGGCCGAGCGCCGTCAGGAAGATGACCGGGGTGGCGATCGCCATCGAGCGCAGGGCGGTCACCACGCCCAGCCCATCGAGCTGGGGCAGCATCCGATCGACCACCATGGCGTCGAAATCGGTGGTCGCGGCCATCAGCAGGCCGGCGCGGCCGTCCGGCGCGGTCGTCACCTCGTCGCCCCCGGCGGCGAGCTCGCTGCGGATGAATTCGAGCGTGTGCGGATCATCTTCGATCACGAGGATGCGCATCAGCCGGCGCTCCGCAATCCGGGCGTGCGCGGTTTCAATGGTTGACCGCCTCCAGCGGCCGGCCGGCGGTGTTGGGGCCGAACACCGCGACGATGACGATGCCGATCGCCATCGCGACGCCGATGAACACCGCAAGCGCCGGCACGCCGCCGTAGAACAGGAAATAACCGACCGCGAGCCCGGCGAAGGCGGCGGCGAGCCGGCTCCAGGACCAGACGATGCCGACACCGCCGGCGCGGATCCGTGTGGGGTACAGCTCGGCCTGATAGGCATGATAAGCGCAGGACATGATGTTGGCCGAGATGGTGAACAGGACACCCAGGCCAATGAGCAGCGCCGGGGCGGTGGCCGCCGAGAAACCGGCCATGAACACCGCCATGCCGAGCAGGCCGCACACGATCTGGGTACGCCGTTCGATCCGGTCGGCGAACAGCATCGCGAGCAGCGGGCCGAGCGGCGAGGCGGCGGCGATCACGAAGGAATATTCGAGGCTGTTGGTGAAGGTAACGCCGCGCGCGATCAGCAGGGTCGGGACCCAGGCCGCGAAGCCATAAAAGCCGATCACCTGGGCGATGTTGAAGATCGACAGCATCAAGGTGCGTTCGGCGTAGCGCGGCGAGACGAGTTCGCGCAGCGCACCGGCACAGGATTGCTCGGGGGTGGCGGGCGCGGGTTCGGGCAGGCGCGCCGCACCGGTTTCGGCGAGGATGCGGCGCTCTATGGCGGTGACCACGGCATCGGCCTCGGCCTCGCGCCCGTGCAGGGCGAGCCAGCGCGGGCTTTCGGGAATGCGGCGGCGGATGAACCAGATGAGCCCGCCGCCGAGCGAGCCGATCAGAATGACCCAGCGCCAGCCATCGAGCCCGGCGGGGCGGAGCGGGACCAGCAGCCACGACAGCAGGGCGACCACCGGCACGACGCAGAACGTGACGAACTGGTTGACCGCGAACGCCCGGCCGCGCGCGCGATAGGGGATGATCTCGGCGATATAGGTATCGATGGCGATGAGTTGCGTGCCGAAGCCGAGGCCGGCGGCGAACCGCCACAGGTTCAGCCCTTCGCCGGTCCGCTGAAACGCCATGATGGCGGTGCAGATCATGTACCAGACCAGCGACCACGTGAACACGGTGCGCCGCCCGATCCGGTCGATCACCGGGCTGATCAGCACCACGCCAGCCCAGAGCCCGGCAAAGGTGCAGAACACGAACGAGCCGATGCCGTGCACCGACAGGACATCGAGCACATCGAGGAAGCCAAGGCTTTGCGGGGTGAACAGGCCCGCGCGCAGCAGGCTGGGGGCGATGTAGCCGGTGAGGAACAGGTCATAGAACTCGAACATGCCGCCGAGCGAAATCAGCACGACAAGCGTCCAGATTCCGTGCGGCAGCGATCTCAGACATCGGACATTTCCTTTGGCCCCTTATGGAGCCGCGCACCGGCATCGTCCAGAACCTGGCGATGCCGGCGGCCGGATCGTGGTTACTTCGTAAAGCCTTCGAGCTGGTTGGCCTTGTCGGCGTAGACGTTGGAGTAGGTGATCGTCAGGTTGACCGGCTTGATGATCTTGCCGGCCAGTTTTTCGACGTCGAACACTTTTTGCGGGCCGTCCTTGGGCATCCGGCCATCAGGCAGGAACTGGCCTTTGTCCTCGTTCAACGCCTTGATGTAGGCGGCCTTGGTCGAGAGCGGGCTGCTGACGAAATCCTTCGGCAGATGGTCCGCGATATCGGCCGCGCTGTGGGTCGCGATCCAGTGCATCGTCGCGACCATCGCATCGACCACGTGCTGGGTCCGCACCGGGTGTTTCTTGACCCACGATGCCCGCGCCAGCACCGAAGCGGCGGGCCAGAAGCCGCCGAGCCATTTGTTGACGCCGGCACTCGTCGCGAGGTCGATGGTGGAATGGCCGATGCCCATGGTCTCGATCGCGTTGACGGTCGGCTGCGTCGTCATGCCGCAGACGATGCGGTGATGTTCGAGCGCGCTGATCAGGGTTTCGCCCGCGCCGACGCCGATCCGGTGGTATTCCTGCGTCGTCAGATGATAGCGGGTGGCGAGGTAGAGCGTCAGGTCATCGGTGCCGGAGCCAAGGTCGGTCACGCCGACCGATTTGCCCTTCCAATCCGCCGGGGTCTTGATGTGGGTACCCTTGCCGCACATGATGCGCTCGCCCGGCGCGCCGCTGAGCTGAGCGATGTCGATCACGTTCTTGCCGTGCATCTGGAAATCGATGGTATGGACATACCAGGCGCCGGCCATGTCGACCTGGCCGGAAACCATGGCGGTCTCAGCGCCGATGCCGCCTTCCTGCTCGGTGCTCAGCACCATGTCGATGCCGTATTTCTTGAAAAAGCCGAGGTCCTGGGCGAGCTGGTAGGGCAGGTAGATCTGCTTGTCGATGCCACCGACCATCATGCTGACCTTTTGCAGCTTGGGCGCGGCATGGGCGGCGGGTGACGCGAGCACGCCGGTGGCGACGACCGCCGCGGCGGCGATGCCGCGCAGCAGGCTGGCTGACGAATGTTTGAACATTGGATGATCCTCCATGATTGTTGAGACTGGTCGTGGCCGGTGGACTACAAGCCGGCCTGGCTTGTTTCGGTGGCGGCGGGTGGCCGCCAGGCGAGCAGCCGGCGTTCGGCGATCGACATGAGGCCTTCCGCCGAAACCGCGATCAGGCCGATGATGAGCATCGCGCCGAACACGCCGTTGGTGTCGAAATTGTTCTGTGCCGTCGCGATCACGAGGCCGAGCCCCTTCTGCGCGCCGAGGAACTCACCCACGATCGCGCCGATGATCGAGAAACCGAGCGCGACATGCAGACTAGCGATGATCCACGTGGTCGCGGAGGGCACCACGACATGCCAGACCACCTGCAACCGCGAGGCCCCGAGGATGCGCGCATTGGCGACCAGATTGCGATCGACGCTGCGCACACCCTGGAACGCGTTGAAGAACACGACAAAGAACACCAGCACGGCCGCGAGCATGACTTTCGAGGGCAGGCCGAGGCCGAGCCAGATCACGAAGATCGAGCCGAGCACGATGCGCGGCAGGGCGTTCACCATTTTGATGTAGGGGCCGAGAATATCCGCGAGCAGCGGGATTTCGCCGAGCAGCACCCCCATCACGACGCCGCTGATCACGCCGACGGCGAAACCGAGCAACGCTTCCTCCATGGTCACCCAGATCTGTAGCCAGAGCGAGCCATAGGCGGTGCCGTGGACCGCCCAGTCCGCGAGGCGCAGCAGAATGCCCCAGGGCGAGCCGGCGAAGAACGGGTCGAGGATTTTGAAATGGGTCAGCAGCTGCCAGCCGGCGACGATCACGATGAAGGTGCCGATCTGGCCGGCCCGCACCGTGAGCTTATAGTTGCGCACCCGGCGGCGCGCCGCGACGGCGAGCGGATCTTCGACCTCGAAAGCCGGTGCCGGGCCGCCGCGCGGGGTGATCGGGGCGTCACTCATGATGCGACCCTCCGCGCGGTGGCCGCAGCCGACAGGGCATAGGTGCGTTCGACCTCCTCGCGCAGGGATTCCCAAATCTGGCGATAGAGTTCGAGAAAGCGCGGGGTGAACCGGATATCCTGTACAGCACCGCGCGGGCGCGGCAGATCGATTTCATAGACCGCCTTCACGGTGGCGGGTCCGGCGGTCATCACCACGACCAGATCGGCCATTGAAATCGCCTCCTCGAGGTCGTGGGTGACGAACAACACCGATGGCCTGGTCTGCTCCCACAGGCGGAGCAGCTCATTGGTCATGATGGCGCGGGTTTGCACGTCGAGCGCTGAAAACGGCTCGTCCATCAGGAGCAGGCGCGGTTTGTTGACTGGTGGGGGTAATGATCCTCGAACCCGGCGAGGCCGACCACGCCGAGCCAGCGCCGCGCTTCGGCCAGCGCATCGCGCGTGGCCATGCCGCGGAATTTCGGGCCGAGCGCCACGTTGTCGAGCACCGATTTCCACGGCATCAGCGCATCGGTCTGAAACACGAAGCCGGCGTTGGGCGTGATGCCGTCGACCGGTTTACCGAACACCCGCACCTGGCCGGCGCTGGCGCGTTCGAGCCCGGCGGTCAGCGTCAGGGTGGTGGATTTGCCGCAGCCGGTGGGTCCGACCACGGCGCAGAACCGACCCGCCCCGACACGCAGATTGACATCGCGGATCGCCGTCATGGTCGAGCCGGTCGGCGTGACGAAGCGTTTCGTCACACCGGTCAGTTCGATGCCGTCTTCAGTTGATACACTCATATCGATACTCTACTTTTGCTAGCAGGGCTGTTGGTAGCGGCGCTCTTGTTGGCGGGCTCAGAAATGCCAGATCCCCCCGAATTCGAACCGATCGGCATTTTTCGGCGGCACGTTGGTGCCCCGCTGGAACTGCTTCTGGCCGATCATGCCCTCGATCCCGAGATCGACGCTGGGCACCGGCCGGTAAATCAGGTTGATGTGGGCGGTCTTGGTGGCGATCGCGTTCGCGGTATCGACCGGCAGGAAACCCGCGAGGTTGAGATGATTGTACCCGATCGCGACGGTCGAACGCAGCTTGGCGGTCCAGAAATGCTGGACCCAGGCGGTGAATCCCTGGTCGTCCTGCACTTTCGAAGCAATGGTCAGCGGCGTCCCGGTCACGCCATTGTCGACCGCCAGCACCGAGGCGACGTTACCGCCGAAATCATCGGGGATGTAGCGGCCGATCGCGCCGGACCAGAGCTGGGCGCCGATGTTGTCCTGCCCGAAGCCCTTGTTGATCGCACCGAGGTTGAGGGTGGTGCCGACCAGGCCGGCGCCGGTGATATGGCTCACCCGGTCGCCGTAGCCATCGGTGTAGGCGACGTCGCGTACCACCGCGCCGAGCTGAAAGTGCAGCAGCTTGCTGGTGTATTGATACCGCGCGCTGAAATCGGGCATCGGCTCGGTGACCGAGGGGACCTCGATATTGTCGCGGGTGTCCTGATAGCCGCTTTGCGGGCTTTCCGCCGCGATCGAGACGATCGATGCCTTGTTGAACGGGAAGGTCAGGCGGATCTGTTCGGTGCGCTCGGCCGGAATACCGGCCGGGCCGCCGTTGTCGAAGGTCTCGGGCGTGTCGGTCGCATCGAGGAAGTTGGAGTTGAGCATGCCGAGCGTGAGCGGCCCGATGGTGCCGTAGGCGAACACGATGCGCGCTGAATAGGAGTTGTTCTGCAGCGCCTGATTGTAGTCGCCGCCGGCTGGTCTGCACGATCAGGCGCGAGACCTTGCTCTGGAACTGGAAATCACCCGCGGTCGCGCGTCTTGCCGCGCTGGGCGGCAGCAGATTGCCGATCGAGAATTTCGGTCCGAGATTCTGGGTCGGGCTGTATTCCGCCTGGAAGTTGATGAAGCCGCCGATATGGATCGAGGTGTTGGTCCCGGGAATCACGAACGAGCCCGGCAGCGCCCCCATGGTGACGTACTGGTTGTTCGGCAGGCCTTCCTGCTGCGCCCGGGTGGGTGATTCCTTCTGGGACATTGTGGCCAGCACGGCATTGCGCGCGGCGATCAGGGTTTCGTCGTGCTTCTGGCGGGTAGCCATGGCGGCGGCGCGTTCGCGCATGGCCAGCGCGCGGAGCTGTTCCTTCCGCTCGACCTGGGCCTGATTAGCCTGGATCGCGGCCAACTTGGCCGAGAGCGCGTTGATCTGGGCCTGCAACTGGCTGATCTGGTCGGCCTTTGCCGCATGCGGCATGGCGGCGGCCAGCGCAATGGCGGAGCAGACAAATAGGGCGTGTTTGGAAACTCTCATCGGCACCGTTCCTCCCAGAACATTTTTTTGAACAGCCCGATCCGGATGGCCGGGCCATGTTGAGGGCGTGGATGACGGATCGGTAATTCCGCATCCATGGATGAAATCGTGTGGATTTGTAATGTCCAGCGGCCGGCCGCGCGGAGCCGGCCCGGGCGGCCTAGCGGATAGGGTCGTCCTGCATGGTCGGGGCGTCCTGCGTGTCCGGCGCATCGGGCGCGCCGGGGGCGGTGGCCCAGGCGAGTTCGACCAGCGTGACGATGCGGCGCCCGGCGCCATCGGCCTGGCAGACGATCAAGCCCTGTTCCTCCATATAGGTGAGCAGGCGGCGGGCGCGGCCGAGCGAGCGGGTGCCGTAGGCGCGCGCGATCGCCTGATCACCCGGGCACGGCAGACCCTCGCGGGCGGTGCGGGCGATCATCATGAAAATACCCTGGATATCCTCGGGCAGCACGGCGGCGCGGGCTGCGATGTCGCGCCAGATATCGTCTTCGGCCATGTCGCTGCTGATGCCGGCGCGGGCGTGGGTCAGCATGCGGCGGAAGGTGACCAGATCGGGGGCGACGGTGCCGAGACCGGCGATCCGGCAGCGGACCAGGAAATCCTGATACAGCACGCCGATCGCGCGGAACCCGGCTTCGGGGTCGGCCAGGATGGCGGCCAGAATCCGGTCGAGCCGGGCCGCGCGTTCGGCCCGTTCGGCGGGGCTCGCGTCCGGCTCGGGCGATGGGCTGCGGCTTTCGGCGACCAGGGGTGTCGCGGCCATCAACTGGCTCAGCAAATCAGGCGGCGGCGTCGCGGGGGCGCGGCGCGGCAGGCGCACGGCATCGGGCGGCGTTGCGGCAAGGATGACGGCGCGGGCATCATCGAGTGCGGCTTCGGGCAGGGGCAGCAACGATGGCGGCGCGTTGCGCGGCTGGGTTGCCGTGCCGCCGATGCGGATGCCGAGCGGACGGCGGCTGAGCGCGGGGCCCAGCGCCATGAAATGGCCGCGTTGCAGATCGCGGAACGCTTCGGCCTGGCGGCGTTCCATGCCGAGCAGATCGGCCGCGCGGGCCATGTCGATATCGAGGAAGGTGCGGCCCATCAGGAAGTTCGACGCCTCGGCCGCGACGTTCTTGGCCAGTTTGGCGAGGCGCTGGGTCGCGATAACGCCGGCAAGGCCGCGCTTGCGCCCCCGGCACATCAGATTGGTCATGGCACCGAGGGCGAGCTTGCGCGCCTCATCAGACACCTCGCCGGCGACGGCGGGGGCGAACAGCTGCGCTTCATCGACCACGACCAGCATGGGGTACCAATGGTCGCGGCCGACTTCGAACAGGCCGCCGAGGAAGGCGGCGGCGCGGCGGAGCTGGGTTTCGGCATCGAGCTGTTCGAGGTCGAGCACGGTGGAGACGCGGTGGATGCGCGCGCGTTCGCCGGCGAGTTGCAGGTCCTGTTCGGTATGCAGCGCCGCATCGATCACCAGATGGCCGAACCGCTCCGCCAGGGTCACGAAATCGCCCTCGGGGTCGATGATGGTCTGCTGCACCCAGGGGGCGGATTGTTCGAGCAGGCGGCGCAGCAAATGGGATTTGCCGGAGCCGGAATTGCCCTGCACCAGCAGCCTGGTCGCCATCAGTTCCTCGAGGTCGAGCATCGCCGGCGCGCCGGCCGCAGTGGACCCCATATCGATTGCAGTCGTCATGTCTTGATGTGTAGCCCTTCAGCATGGATGGGCTCATCGACCGGGCCTCACCCGCCGGGTCTTTACCCCGCCGGCGGCGGCACCGCCAGACGCGGAGGGATGGGGTGGCGTTAGGCGGATGTTAGGAATGATGCGGTATCACCGCCTTCGTTGCAGCGGTTCGAAGCCTTCCGCCCATCCACAGAGAAAAAACCGATCGATCGCTGCCGGTTTTCTTTGTGGCCCAGACAAAAAATGGACTTTGATATGATGCTCGATGCCGCGGCGACGCAGAAATGGATGGGCCGGTTGCGTGAGGCGACATCGGCGATATCGCCCAACAGCGGCGCATTGGACTGGCTACTCCGCCAGACCATCCACACGCATATGCACCGGATTGCGGTGCTGCCCGCCTTCGGGCTCACGCGCGGCACCATCCGGGTGCTGGACGTCGGTGCCGGGACCGGCGCGCTCTGCCTCGATATCGCCTGGCTGTGCGGGCCGGAGGCACGGATCATCGCGGTCGATCGGGATGCGCAGAGCATCGCACTGCTGCAGGACCTGGCCGCGCGGCTCGGTTGCACGATCGAGAGCCGGCTGGGCGAGGCGTATCGGCTGCCCGTGGAGTCCGCCAGCCAGGATTTGACGGTGTGCCGGTTCCTGTTCCAGCACCTCGACCAGCCCGCGGCGGCGCTGGCTGAAATGATCAGGGTAACCGCGCCGGGCGGCCGGGTCGCGGTGATGGATGTCGATGACGGGGCGTGGCTGTCCTACCCGGGGGAAGCGCCGGTTCTGGAGCAGTTGAACGAAGCGATCCGGCTGTGGCAGGCATCGATCGGGGCGGGCCGGCAGATCGGGCGGCGACTCTATCATTTGTTTCGATCCGCCGGATTGACCGAATTGCAGGTGCTGTCGGTGCCACGGGTTCGGCTCGGCACCTATTACGGACGCAACCACGAGCTCGAGGCGCATCACAAGGCGTATTACCTCAATTATCGCGACCCGCTGATCGGCGCCGGGCTGATCACGGCGGCAGCGTTCGACGCCGCGATCGCGGCGCTGGAGCGCTCGATGAATGACGATGATTTCGGCTTCTCTTCGGATTTCATCGCGATCGGCCGGGTCCCGCGCCAGGACGACGGCGATCGGGGCGGTTCAGCCGGTCCCGCTCGCGCGGCATAGCCCGATCGTCCAGACGCAGGAGCGGCGTTATCAGGGTCAGATTGACCTGGGTTCGCAGCCAATGTGACGCAACAGGCACAAGCCCACCTGCCGCGCATCCAGCGCTGAGGTTCGCATACAGCCACTCAATCACCGCACGTATGGCGCCCTGCCACCATGGAGTTCGAGCAGAAATTGCCGATGAAATCACACATCGTCGCCTATGATCACATTCAGCGACACCCATCGGCTTTGGCACACTGCCATGGCTCGCGCGGTTCCTTGTCGCCTCAGCGCTTACCGCCAGGCTCGCTGCACGCTTCATCGGTGACCCGGCCAATCGAGCATTACGCCGCCGGTTCGATCCCCGACATGCCCCTCGATTGGCGTGACCGGATCGCGGCCCAGACGCGCTCGGGGGTGGCCGGCATGTCGAGATGAATAATGCCGAAGGCTGCGAGCGCATCGATCACCGCGTTCATCACCGCGGGCAGGCTGCCGGCGCAACCGGCCTCGCCGCAGCCCTTCACGCCGAGCCGATTGGTGCGGGCGGGGACCGGATGGCTCGCGAAGCTGAAGGCGGGCACGCTGTCGGCACGGGGTAGCGCGTAGTCCATGAAGGAGCCGGTGACGAGCTGGCCGGCGGCATCGAACACCACCCGCTCATGCAGCGCCTGGCCGATCCCCTGGACGATACCACCATGCACCTGCCCCTCGACCAGTTTCGGGTTCACCAGCACGCCGAAATCATTGACCGTGTGATAGGCGACCAGCGCGATCACGCCGGTTTCGGGGTCGAGTTCGACCTCCGCGATGTGGCAGCCGTTCGGAAAGGCGGAGGGCACGCCGCTCGCGACATGAGCGACATCGAGGCTGGCGGGGATGTCGTCCGGCAGGTCCGCGTCAGCCCGTAGGCGTGCGGCGAGGTCCATCAGATCGATGCCGAGATCGGTGCCGGCGACGGTGAAGCGGCCGGCGCGGAATTCGAGGTCGTCGGGCGACGCTTCAAGACTATGGGCGGCGGCGCGGATGCCTTTTTCGATGACAAGCGCGCCGGCTTCGAGCAGCGCGTTGCCGCTCTGCATGATCGAGCGTGAGCCGCCGGTGCCCCCACCGGCGATGAGCGCGTCGGAATCCCCCTGGCGCAGGCGGATGCGATCGAACGGAATGCCGAGCTGCGCGCTTACGACCTGCGCGAACGCGGCGGCGTGGCCCTGGCCGTAATCGAGCGTGCCGGTGGTGATGGTAACACCGCCATCGGCATCGAAGCCGATGCCTCCCATCTCGGCGGAGGCATCGGCGGTGACTTCCAGGTAATGGCCGATGCCGCGGCCACGGATGCGCCCGCGCGCCGCGCTGGCGGCCTTGCGGGCGGGGAAGCCGGACCAGTCGGCGGCGGCGAGCGCCTCGTCGAGAATCGCCGGGAAATCGCCGCTGTCATAAACGAGGCCGGAGGGGGCGCGATGCGGGATCGCCGCCGGGGCGATCAGGTTGCGACGGCGCAAATCCAGCGGATCATGCCCGGTTTCGCGGGCGGCCGCATCGACCAGGCGTTCCATATAGTAATTGCCCTCGGGGCGGCCGGCGCCGCGATAGGCGCCGACCGGGGTGGTGTGGGTGAACACCAGGCGGGTCGAAACCTCCATCAGCGGCGTGCGGTAGACGCCGACGAAATTTTTCGCCGCGTTCACCGTCGCGGGCAGCAACACCACGTTCGAAAGATAAGCGCCGAGATTACCCACGCCGCTCAGCCGGGTGGCGAGGAAATTGCCCTCGGCATCGAGTGCGAGTTCGGCGAGCATGTCATGATCGCGGCCGTGGCTGTCGGAGAGGAAGCTCTCCGAGCGCTCGTCGGCCCATTTCACCGGCAGGCCGAGGGTGCGGGCGGCATGGAGCAGGCAGACATATTCCGGATAGCAGGAGGCTTTCATGCCGAACGAGCCGCCGACATTGCCGGTGAGGACCCGGACACGCTCGACCGGAACATCGAGCACCGCGGCGAGCAGGCGGCGCATGCCGAAGACGCCCTGACAGCCCAGATGCAGGGTATAGCGGGCCGTCTCGCCGTCGAATTCGGCGGTCGCGGCGCGCGGTTCGAGCGCGCTGACCACGATGCGGGTGTTGCGCAGCGGCAGGCGCGTGACATGCGCGGCGCGGGCGAAGGCGGCGGCGACGGCTTCGGCATCGCCATGATGAAAGGTCTGGACGAGGTTGCCGGGAACATCGTCATGCACCAGCGGCGCGCCCGGTTCGGCGGCGTCGCGCGGTTCGGTGACGGCGGGGAGATGCTCGATGTCGGCGAAGATCGCCTCGGCGGCGTCTTTCGCAGCCTGCGCGGTTTCGGCGACGACGAAGGCGATCGGGTCGCCAACGTAGCGGACGCGGTCGGTCGCCAGGGGCGGCTGGCTTGGCTGGGGCGTCGCCGAGCCGTCGTGGTTATGGCCGCCGGCGGCGGGCATCGGGCCGATGCCGGCGGCCTCGAGATCCGCTGCGGTGATGATGGCGCGCACACCGGGCATGGCGGCGGCGGCGTCGGTGGCGAGCGAGCGGATGATGCCGTGGGCGACGCGGCTGCGGACCATCACGCCATGGAGGTGGCCTTGCAGGTGGAGATCGTCGGCGTAGTGTCCTTCGCCGCGGAGCAGAACGGGGTCTTCGGTGCGGGAAACCGGCTGGCCGATGGCGAAGCGGCCGGATGCGCCGTTGGCGGCGGGCTGCGATAGCGGGGAAAAACTGTTCATCAAAAATTCCTGGCAGACGAAAGTGAGACGCTTGGCCAGCAGAATGGGGCGGCATCGCCGTGCCGGGCAAGGCAGTCTGATGAACGGAATTGATTTTCCACCGTTCTGCGCCAAACTCTGAAACAAGCCGGATCAGGAGGTTCGCTGCGCAAGGTTTCGCCCGGCGCAGCACCTCTGGCGCATGCGGCACCACCAAACGGGCCAGTGGCCATGTCCTTTACGCGGGGCAGGCATCGCCCGGACGAATGAAACTGGAGATCGAGTGACCATGACGAACGAGACCGATTACGTGCCGCCGGACGTGTGGACCTGGGAGCCCGCGCAAGACGGCGGCCGGTTCGCCAACATCAACCGCCCGATCGCCGGGGCGACGCATGAAAAGCCGTTGCCGGTGGGGAAGCATCCGTTGCAGCTCTATTCCCTCGCCACGCCGAACGGGGTGAAGGTGACGGTGATGCTGGAAGAGCTGCTGGCGCGGGGCCATCAGGGTGCCGAGTACGACGCCTGGCTGATCCGCATCAACGAGGGTGATCAATTGATCACAGCGGCGACAAACCACGGCGCGTGTTCGAATCCGGCGCGATCCTGCTGTATCTCGCGGAAAAATTCGGAGACTTCCTGCCCACCGATCTCGAGACGCGGACGGAGTGCCTGTCCTGGTTGTTCTGGCAGATGGGCAGCGCGCCGTATCTGGGCGGCGGGTTCGGGCATTTCTACGCCTATGCGCCGAGCAAGATCCGCTACGCGATCGACCGCTTCGCGATGGAGGCCAAGCGCCAGCTCGACGTGCTGGACCGGCGGCTCGCCGAGAGCGCGTATCTGGCTGGTGATGACTACACGATCGCCGACATGGCGGTGTTCCCGTGGTACGGCGGGCTGGTGAAGGGCTGGCTGTATGGCGCGGCGGCGTTTCTCGACGTCGGCAGCTATGCGCATGTGCAGCGCTGGGCGGACGCCATCGCGGCACGGCCGGCGGTGCAACGCGGGCGGATGGTCAACCGCGTGTTCGGCGAGCCGGAGACGCAGCTGCACGAGCGGCACGACGCCAGCGATTTCGAGACACGGACCCAGGACAGACTGGTGGCGCAGGACTGAGGGACCGACTGACAGACTGACAGACTGACGAACTGACGCGGCGATGCGGCCCGGTTGCGAACGGATGTCATTATCCGTGCGCGCCGGTGCCGGTGGCATCGGCCGGTTTTGCGGAGGCAGGCGCCGAAAGCGCCGCCTGCGTCGTTTTCCCGGCCTCAGTGTGGTCAGAAAGGCGCAGTCCAGAGACTTATAAAACCGAAGGGTTGGGAATCCCCCCCCCGCTCGCCAGAAGCCGCGTGGATTGGTCTCCGATATTGAACGCATAGGTGCGGCGCGCGCCCTGGCGCCCGCCCTTGTTACCCGCCAATCCCTTGGGACATAATCGCGGTCGAACCCAACCGTTGGACCCATCCATGCTGCAACTTCGACCCAACTGCGAATGCTGCAACCGCGATCTTCCCCCCAGCGCCGCCGAAGCCCGGATCTGCAGCTATGAGTGCACTTTCTGCGCCGCATGCGTCGAGCATCGTCTCCATGGCCGCTGCCCCAACTGCGGCGGCGGTTTCGTCCCGCGCCCGATCAGGCCCGCAGCCATGTTGACGCGTCACCCGCCATCCACCGAGCGCGTCTTCAACCCGCAAAGCTGCACTGAACCAGCATAAAGCGCGGCACGCCCCCCACACCCAGACTCCCAAAAGTTTTTTGCTTCTTTTTTACAAAAAAGAAGTACTTCTTTTCGTCTGCCTAACTTTTTCCCTTTCTCACCCCCACCCCCCTTGGTTTATCTAGCGG
>NZ_NCJX01000090.1:0-10890 GCF_002282635.1 Acidiphilium sp. 34-64-41
CTCCAGCAGTTTCGGCACCGCGGTGATCTCGTTGGATTTGGCATCGGTGGCAATCTGGGCCAGCACCAGACGTTGCTCGCAGCCCCAGGCACTGACCATATGCAGCGGGGATTTCTCGCTGGCACGATCGAAAGAGCGGCGAAGAACCTTACCGTCGATCGCTACAACACCACGAACGGTATCGGCAAAGCGGGCCATGAAGTGTTGAAAGGCGGCGCTAAACTGCTTCGGATCGAGCTGCCGGAACAGCCGGCTGAAGGTGTCGTGACTGGGCAGCCCATGTTCAAGCTTGAGAAAGCCGCGCAGGAAGCTCTCTTTTGCTTCGGCGAACCGCGACATTGCCACCGCACTTTGCCCGCCGCACAGGGTAGCGCAGAGCGCGATCATCAGCAGTTCATGAAAATCATGTAGCGCGGCATTGCCAGTTCGAGGATCTTCCAACCCCTCCCAGCAGGTGGCAAATTGTTCCAAGGCAGCCTCCAGCGATCATTAACGACGCCAAAGGGTAGAATCGATCACGCCCGTGTCGCGCAAGCGTTCATCCGCCTGTCAAGCAAATTCCAAATGCGAATCCCCTGTGGCGTACCCGCCCTTTTGGCCCTCTTACAGACTTTATCCTTAACTGCAAAGAGATATCTCAGAATTCTGGTTTAGCTTCGGTGCAGGGAGCGATGTGAAGGAGGTCAGCGGGCAGTGATGGTTCACCGGAACGCGCAGGATGCGCGGAACTTGAATTGCCAAGCGTCTCACAATACCAAGGGCGGCGAGCAAAGCGAGGAGCGGCAATGAGCATAATCTCGCTTCACATGAAGCATTTCGAAACCTTTTTCTGGGCAGCGCGACTCGGTAGCTTCACGGCAGCAGCCGAGCGGCTGAATTCAACGCAGTCCGCCGTTTCCATGCGGATTGCCGAACTTGAACTACGCTTCGGCAGACCCGTTTTTGAACGGCTCAACCGGAAGGTCATCCTGACGCCGAAAGGCGAGGAGTTAATGGATTACGTTGAGCGATTGCTGCAGCTGGCGGAAGAGATGCAGGAACGGGTGGCAGCGCCAGAGACAATCTCAGGTGTAGTGCGGATCGGGATAACTGAGGTCATCGCCTTAACCTGGCTGCCCCAGTTGGTTGAAGTCCTTCACAAGCGCTTCCCGAACGTCAAGTCCAAATTCAACGTCGCTCTGACGGAGGAAGTGATGGCGAAGCTCCATGCAGGCGTCGTAGATCTGGCGCTTGCACCCTGCCGGTCTTTTGAGGCGGGAATAAACGCGCAGTCTCTTGGCAACGTTGCTTTCGAATGGATGGCAAGTCCGCTCTTAAACCTCCCTTCGGGACCGCTTGGGCCTGAGGAACTGCAGGCACAGCGCATCATCGTGCTTCCGCGGGAATCATTCCACCACCGGTCAATCGAGGCGTGGTTTCAGTCAAAAAAAGTCGTTTACCGGCCAAGCGACGAGTGCAACAGCATGAGCGTTGTCGCTCTGCTGACAGCATCCGGTGTTGGGATCAGTCTGCTGCCTCCGATTTGCTACCAAACCGAGATCTCAGCCGGATCGCTGCGAGTGCTGCGAACCGAACCGGTGCAACGGCTGGTCGAATTCTTCGCCATCACGCTTCCGGAAAAGTTTGACGCGTTGAATCAGATCGTTGCTAACCTTGCCGTCGAGGTCAGTACTTTTCTGAAGTCTTAGCGTGCCGTGACTTTTCCTGCCGTGCCGCCTCCGCGTATTGTCCTAGACGCTCCCGCAGGCCAGGCCTCGCCACACTGCGGGCAAGCATTGCGAGGTCATGGTCCGCATCGCCGAATGGGCGGCGAGTATTGGTGACGAGAGTGCGGACGGAAAGGTCGTCTAGGGCAGTCATTTCCTTGCTTAGACGATCAATCTCCGAATCTGCCGCGTCGGCATCCAGGACGTGCGTCAGTAGGCCGCAGGCCATGGCCTCATCATCTCGGATGACGCGTCCGCTTATCAGGATATCCTGCGCCACCGCTGCCCCGGTAATGGCAGCGAGGCGGCGGGTACCCAGCGCGACGCCAAAGCGATAGCCGGGAAAGCGAAATCGGGAGGACCCGACACCGATACGATAATCACAAGCGGCAACCAGGTCTGCTCCGGCACCATACGCAGCACCGTTGACGCAGGCAATTGAAAGGAATGGTGCCGAAGACAGAAGCTGAAATACCTGCTCGATCCGGATGAAGCGGAGTGACAGATCACCATCGCTTTCCACTTCATATCCGGAAAGATCAAAGCCGGCGCAGAAGTTCGAGCCTGTACCCCGCAAGACTAGAATTCGTGTACCGTCGACGGCTGCTGTCTCAAGGCAAGCCAGCATTGGTTCGACCAAAGCAGGGCCCATCGCATTGGCTCGCTCGGGACGGTTGAGTATCAGCTGGCACACGCGTCGCTCGTCCGGTGGCACGACCTCGACGGCGCTCACGGCATCACCAGTGGTAACCATTCATTCATTATGATTTCGGTATCTTGTCCCAACGTCGGCGGCATGCGGCTGATGTTGAACCTGTATCCCGAAATGCGTACGGGAAAACCAACAGTCTTTGTCTGGACACCGTTCGGCAGCATCAATTCGTGGAGCAGGTCCATCGACGCCACATGGGGATCGGCAAGAATGGCCGCGAAATCGTTGACCGGCGCGCAGGGTATGCCCTCCGCGATGAGATCGGCAAGCCACTCGTCTGCAGTGCGCGCCAGGAACACTGGGGCGAGGATGGCTTCAAGTTCCTTCTGGTTCTTCGCTCGCCGGACCTGCGGGGTGAATCGTTCGTCTGCGGCAAGTTCGGGCAGACCGACAACGATGCAGAATTTTTGCCAGAGAACCTCGTTACCAGCCGCGACAACGAAGAACCGATCTTCGGCACGATAGGCCTGATATGGTGCGTTGCGCGGGTGGGCGGAACCCAGCCGTGCCGGCGAGCGCCCGGTGCCAAAATATTCACTGGTTTGCAAGGCGGCGACGCCGAGGAGGCTGCCGAGCATTGAACAATCGATTGCCGCACCAATGCCGGTGTCGGAGCGTCTGCGGAGTGCTGCCAGGATGCTGAAGGCGGCATAGAGGCCGGCGGTAAAATCGCCCACCGGCACGCCGCATTTTGTTGGGCCGCCCGTGTCCTCACCGGTGACGCTCATAAGGCCGCTTGCGGCCTGGATCGTGACGTCGAATGCACCCTGACTGGCATAGGGGCCGTGCTGGCCGTATCCGGAGAGTGAGCAATAAACCAAGCCCGGATTGAGAGCAGAAAGATCGTCGTAGCCGAGGCGGAGCTTGGTCAGCACGCCGGGTCGAAAGTTCTCCACCACAACATCCGCCTTCGAACAGAGAGCGAGCAGACGGCGGAGGTCGTCGGGATCCTTGAGGTCTATCGCGATACTGCGCTTGTTCCGGTTAAGTGAGGCGAAATTGCCGCTGTATTCGCCATCCTCCCCCGGGATCAACGGCGGCCAGCTGCGCATGCCGTCCCCGCCGTCGGGCCGTTCGACCTTGACTACGTCGGCGCCAAGATCGGCGAGCAGCATGCCGACAAAGGGACCGGCGGCGATTTGCCCGAATTCTAGTACACGGAGTCCAGTCAATGGTCCAACAGTCATTCAAAAACTCCAGGCTTGTGGATGATGACTCAGTAGGGCGCGAAGGCAGGGGCGACCAGCAAGTAGACGGCGCCGAAGAAAACCGAGAGAAAGAGGAAGCTCGCGAAGGTGAAGCCGAGAACGCGCCGCACTCCCACTCCAGCGATCGCCACGAGGGGGATGGCCCAAAAAGGCTGCAAGAGGCTCGATGCCAGCTCACCGCTGGCCACCCCCATGGATGTTGCTGCCATCGACGCGTGCAGCCGCAGCGCAGCCGGAATCGTGAATGGCCCCTGAACCGCCCAATGCCCACCGCCGCTGGGGATGAACAGAGTTATGATAAGCGAGCCGGCATAGCTCCAGAACGGCAGGGTCCACTTGGACGCGAGATGAACGAAAGCCGTCGAGATAACCTTGGCGAGGCCGGTGGCCGACATAATACCCATGATCCCACCATAGAACGGGTATTGCAGCATCATCTGGCCCGTCACCTTGGCGGCGGACGAGATCGCACGAACATACGCGCCCGCGCTGCCATGGAACAGCAGTCCGGCGATCAGGAAGATGAAGATGACTGTATTGATGTCGAGCGCGATGCCGTGACTGCTCCATTGGAGGAAAAGATAGCCGACGCCGGCGGCAACGAAAACCAAGGTGCACAGCGGTGATCGTTCGAGCTTTGCGGCGAAGGTATCGCGCCGCTCGACCGCCTCCTGTTCGACATTGTCCTCGGCGAGTGCAGCCGGGTCGATCGGAATCGCGGCCCCATCGGTCGGGCGGATTGCGAGGTACATTAGCGGCAGGCAAAACATCGCAATTAGGCCGGGCACGAAAACCCAGGGTGCAAATACCGTTTGCGCGAGCGGGATGACTGCGTGCGTCTCCTTTTCGATGAAATTGAGCGGGCTGCCACGGGTGGCGATCGAAAGTGCAATGGAACTCGACATGCCAGTGAAGGTCCAGAGTACCCAAGCGCTATAGCTGGCTGCGACAAGCCAAGCAAAATCAACCCGAACCCGCTTCGCGACCTCCTTTGAAAGCATTGCGCCGACTACTAAGCCGAAGCCCCAGTTCAGGAAGGTTGCGATGCAGCCGCCAACGAAGACCACGGCAAGTGCTGATCGTGGACCTGTCGCCAGCGTACAGACTTTGTGCAATCCGCGCTTTATTGGCCTCGCATTAGCTAGCGCATAGCCGGTAACAAGAATCAGAATCATTTGAAACGCGAAGGTAAAAATGTTCGTGATTCCGGCATACCATCCGATAAGGATGTGCGCCGGAGTTCCGAGCGGCGCCAAGAGATATGCGGCGGCTGCAGTGATGACAGTCAGCAGGATTACCAGCACGAACGGATCCGGCATGATCTGTTCGAAGACATAAACGCATGAGCCGACTGCACGTTGCAGGTAGGTGCCGCCAAATGTCATCGAGTTGGCATCAGGGTTAATAGCGGTGATAGTGCTTGGCTTCTCCATAAAACGTTCCCCAGTTTTGTTTTTTTGTTCGTCGGTGTCCTGAACCCGCAATGACCAGAAACCTTCACCACGGATTGTGGCGTACTCCCTAGCTCCAGACAGCAAAGCGTTGATTAAGCGACTGCGTCTTGTGGCCGGGGGGCCTCGGCACGTTCCATTTTGGCAAGAAGCTGCCGCGCCCGCCGCAGTGCTGCATCGGTACGAAGGAAGACTTCGGAGTAGCCTGCATCGGGGTAGTCAAACATCTTTTGCTGCTTTTCGAGGGCCCAGTGATCTTCGGCCATGACGGCCGGGAACGTCTCGACGAACTGTTGCAAAACCGGCTTGGTCGGATCGCTCTTACACATCAAGCCCTTCGGTAAGTTCACGATGAGCCGCCAGACATGATTGCGCCGGTCGACCGGTGTATGAGCATGAAGTATGATGTAGCCTCGCTCGCTCGCAGCATCTCCCATCTTGCCGTCTGGCCAAACGCGCATCTGCACACGCGTGAGGCCCGGGTTGACCATGAAATGGGTATGGTGCCGGTCGACTACATCGTAGCCAAAATACTCTTCCAGAAACGGCGGCTGTTTGTAGCCGGAAACTTCCCGGACGGTGCCGACAAAGGCATTACCGTCCTTTACGCCCTCCTCAAGCTTCACGGGAATCTTACTGTTCTCGAGATCACCAATATTACCATCATGCAACGGAAAAAAATGCGTGATGTCTAGTAGGTTTTCGATCAGTAAGAGCGAGTTGGTCGGTACCGCGACCGGGCCTTTCACGTCGGCAGTGTCCCATTCGTCGCTGAGGACTTCGGGCGTGCGCGGCGGTTTCGTGCCCTGCGCGCGGGTGGGATCGCCCGGCCAGAGCCATATTAGCCCATCCTGCTCCATCACCGGAACCTCGCGCAGCTTTGCCTGCGGCGGAATATGGCCGTCCGGATGCGCTGGAACGCGGACGCAGGCACCATCAGGGTTGTAGCATAACCCGTGATAGGCGCATTGTAGCAGACCGTCCTCGAGCAACTTGCCAGCGGAGAGCGGCATGCGCTTGTGGCAGCAGCGATCGTCGAACGCTACCAGCTTACCCTCCTCGGTACGCCATAGGACGATCGGCCGTTCGGCGACAACTTGCCCGTGTAGCACCGAAACTTGGAAATCACCCGAAAGGCCGACTATGTACCAAGTGTCTTTTACGAGGACGTCGTTGTTCATCATTAATTTCCTCCTTAAGATATTCGCTCAGTACTGGCGGACCCGCGCAAGATGTCAAACCAGAATTGTTGATCAATGTGCTTCATGATTCTGAATGCGTGAATGCTGCATCGCAATATTCTAAATCTAACATCAGCTTTCGTGATGGATAGCGATAAGAATTTATTCATTGTTATGGAGCGGTTTAAGATCCAGTAGTCCGAAATGCGAAACGACACAGGCGCAGGAACTATGATTTTAAAAGTCACAAAAATTACCAATCTCGCGGAGGGAATAAACGCCTACGATCTGATCGATCCCGGAGGCTGCGAATTGCCAGAATTCACTGCAGGTGCGCATGTCGACCTGCATTTGCGCAACGGGCTGATCCGGCAATATTCGCTTTGCGGGGACCCTTCGGAACGTTCTCGCTATACGGTGGGCGTCCTAAGGGAGCAGGCGGGACGCGGAGGTTCAGCGTTCCTGCACGACAATGTCCTGGTAGGGACCTCGATCGAGGTATCGGTGCCACGCAATAATTTCCGGCTTGTCGCGGCGGAACGCTATGTCTTCATCGCTGGCGGAATCGGCATCACGCCAATCATCCCGATGCTGGGAAAAGCACAGGCGCGGGGCACAGATTTCAAGCTGTATTACTGCACGAGATCGCTGGCTCGGACGGCGTTCCACGATGAGTTGCAGGAATTATGCGCCGACGGGCGGGCGGTAATCCATCACGACCAGGGCGATCCGACCCGGGGGCTCGATTTCACACATATCCTGGCAGAGTATGAAGCCGGCACGCATCTCTATTATTGCGGACCCGGGGGCCTCATGATGGCGATCGGCCAGGCGAGTTCACACTGGCCGCCCGCTTCCGTTCATTGCGAGTATTTTGCTGCACCTGCCCGGCCCGCGGCATCTCTTGATGCCGACAAGCCGTTCCGGATCAGGATTGCCGATACACGTGCCGAATACGAGGTGCCGATCGGCGAAACTATCGTCAATGTGCTGCGGAAGAACGGATTTTTCGTCGATACTTCCTGCGAGACCGGTTATTGCGGCACGTGTATGACGCGCTATGTCGGCGGAACGCCGGATCACCGCGATACGGTGTTAGATGCCAAGAGCCGTGAAAACTACGTATTGATCTGCTGCGCCCGCTCCAGGACGCCGGTGCTGGAGCTAGATATCTGACCAGACTTCCACAGTGCGTGAAAAAATACAGAGGTATTACAACGGGATGTCGCCTGTTTTGATTTTCAGGTACTCGTGCGCGAGCTTGCCATCGCGGAACTGGAAGATCGCGACCAGCGGAATTTCGACTGTCTGTCCGGTTGGCGGAGCGCCTGGCAGCATCCAATCGACCGCCGACGTGTGAGTGAAGCTGAAGAACATCTCATCGACGATCCGATCATGGCCGCCCGCTCGGCTTACCGGAATCATTCTGGTATCGGGCGGGTTACCGCCGATGAAATGGTATTCGTAGAAGCGTTTGAGCTGGTCGTGCCCGACACCACCGGTCATGGTCGGAATGTGGTTGACGTAGGGTTCAGCAACCATGGTCGCCATTGTGGCGTCCACATCGCGAGTCTCGAATTCGTAGCGGCAGTGCTCCTCCCACAGGGTTTCGAGGTTATGGTCCGCCATGATTGATCTCTCCGTCGGTTGAAAGGCGAGGTTCGCATGGGTCGAGGCGATTGGCCAGGGTCTGCCCCATCCGCCGAAGGTCAAATCGCCGCTTGTTCGACCTCATCGAGGGAGAGTGCGTCGGTCGTTCGGTCATAGAGTTTCGCGGTTCACTCCCCCAGCAAATGCAACACGATCTCTCGCCGATGGGGTTGGCGTCGATGCTCGAACAGATAAAGCCCCTGCCATGTCCCGAACACCGGCCGTCCGGCCGCCACCGGAATGCTGATCTGGGTTTCGGTCAGCATGGTGCGCAGATGTGCGGGCATATCGTCCGGTCCCTCGTCCTCATGCTCATAACGACCGGTATCCTCGGGCACGAGGGCTTCGAAAAATTGGAGGATATCCGTCCGCACGGTTGGGTCGGCGTTTTCCTGGACTGTGAGGGACGCCGAGGTATGTCGGCACCATACCGTCAGTAGCCCTGTCTCGATCCCCTGCGTCGCGGTCCAGTCCACCACGGGCCGGGTGATATCGGTCAACCCTTTGCCCCGTGTCTCGATGGTCAGCCGATGCAGCGCCTGTCTCATCCCCACATCCGCCGAGCGATATCCTGCTCTTCGGCGCCGATCGCATCGGCGTAGATCGCGGTGGTGGAGAGTTGCGCATGGCCGAGCCATTTTTGGACCAGGTTGAGCGGGATGCCGGCGGAGACCGCGGCCACGCCGAACCCGTGGCGCAAGCCTTTGGGGGAAGCGTGCGGACCGGTCAGTTCGGCCGCCACCATCACCGCACGGACAGCACGCCAGCCGGTCATGCGCGACCAGGGCCAGAGCCGGATATCGCGCCCCCTGTCGCGGCGCGACTGGCACTCGCGGATGCCGTGGACCAGATCGAGGGCTTCGAGCAGGGCAGGGGGAACCGGCACCGGTCGGTAGATCCCGCTGCGACGCCTCTTGAGGGTTTCGAACACCAGCACGCCGGATGACAGATCGACCCGATCGGCGGTGAGGGCGAGTGCTTCGGATAGGCGGCAGCCGGCATAGGCGAGCGTCATGCACAGTGTTCGGACCTGGCGATCCTCACGCTCCGCCCCGCGGAGGAAAATCGATCGTTCTGCCGCGGTCAGATACTTGCGTGCTCCGGTGGCATCGAACAGGCTCATGCCTTGCGAGCCGCCCATCTGGGTGATCGTTCGGGGCTGCCATCGTCGGGGATTTGGCAACCCGTCGCTCTGTCAGCGAAGGTTTGGTATCTGCCAAGCCCTTGTCCCCAGGCTTATCCCGGCTTCTGTGGATAACTGGCGGGCGCCGCTTCGGGGATGAGGCTGGATCAGGTGGCATGCTGATCCTGATAGCCCCGTTGTCGTTTGCGACGGGCGAGGGTGGCGAGCGCATCGAGGGCGCTGCCGAAATCCGCATAAGGTTCGAGCCGCATCCGGCAATTGCGGCCGATCCGTCCCCAGCGTCGTGCCAGGACGACGGCGCCGAACAGATCCGCCACGACCTCGATCTGGTAGTACCGGCGCTCGTTCAGTTCCGGCCGGATCCGGGTAAGGGTGACCCGTTCGGGAAACAACAGCAACTGCACCGCGGCAGGACGATGTATCCGAACCGAGCGCCGACGCGACGGGCGTCGGACGCCTGCGCCGGCGGGTTCAATTTCGGGGGAACCGGATGAAACGGGCGACATTGTCCGCGAATTGTATCACCAATGCTCCAAGGACGGAACGGTCAAAATGATCGTGAGCGACGAGATGTCAGCTTCTGGTGGCGGGGCGGAAAGGGCAGGGGGGCGCCGTCGTTCCAGACAGTACCAGCATGTTGGCTAATGTCGTTCGGCGTCGGTCCACCAGTCGGGTCTCTGATTCACCAACCGGCGCGGGCAGGGCTCGGAAGGTTCACGGCGCGATGAGCGGTGGCAGCATGTTACAGTATTACTCATAGCGTATCGCAATCCGCTATGTGGTACGTCACCAAGATACAGATAACGGTTGCCTGAAAACCAATAGGTTGTTATGGTGGTAAACACCTAAGCGCCTACAGGATGGTGCCATGCCGAATGATATGACGACCAGATGGACCGTATCAGTTTCCAAAGAAACCGATATTACCGTGCGGAGCTTTCTGGCTCAGCGCGGCATGAAAAAAGGTGACCTGTCGAAATTCATCGAGGAAGCCGTCAAATGGCGTGTGCTCGATCAAACAATGGCCGATGTCCGCGGTCGATTTGCCGATATGCCGGCCGACGAGCTTGAAGCCATGATCGACGAAGCCGTCTCGGCTACGCGCCAGGCACACGTCCTGAAATCAGCCTAAAGCGTGCGTCTGATCCTCGATACCAATGTCCTCATCAGCGCATTGCTCTCAAGCGTTTCACTGCCGGCTTACCTTGTCGTTCTATGGCGCGAGGGCAAATTCGACCTCCTCACCTCGACCGAGCAGCTCGACGAACTCATACGGGTGACGCGATATCCAAAGATCCGGGAACGGCTGCATCCGTCCCTGGCTGGCCGTCTCATCAACGAGATCCGCGATCTCGCCATTCCCCTTTCCGATCTCCCCGTCGTTACCGTGTCGCGGGATCCCCATGACAACTATTTATTGGCGATGGCGGCGGTTGGTGCGGCCGACTTTCTGGTGACAGGCGATAAGGGTGACCTTCTTCCGCTCAAAACGTACGACGGGGCCAAAATCCTTACAACGCGCGAATTTCTTGTGCTGCACAAAAGACTACCATGATGCGAACCTTCGCTTGAGTGACAACTAGGCGTCGGATAACAGTCGGCCTGCCTCCCAACGAAAATCAACAGCATTTCTACAGAGTCATTAGGGAGTTAAAGTCTGATGCATGAGGTAGATGGATGAAACTAAAAAATCAAGTCGTACAGGAAGTATCTGGACAGGATCAAGTAATTCTAGAAACTACCGTGCCTATCCGGTTGACTCAGACACCCACTAGGGCTAGTGGCCCCCGCCATGGCGGCCATTGACATTCACCAGCGTGACGAACTGGCTTTTCCCC